>JAZNNZ010000211.1:0-7518 GCA_045580525.1 Acutalibacteraceae bacterium | reverse complement strand
GAGATTAATAATGAAATTCGTGTTTTACGTTCAAAAGAAAAAGAAGAAATTGAGCGCATCTTATATGAACTTTCTGCAGATGTATCTGTTTATGCAGATGCTCTTAAAAAATCATTCCATGCACTTTTAAGGTTGGACCTGATTTTTGCAAAAGCATCATTAGGCTTTAAATTAAAAGCAGTAACTCCTAAAATTAATAATATTGGCAAAATTAATTTGTTAAGAGCAAGACATCCGTTGCTTAATAAAGATACCGTAGTTCCAATATCTTTAAATTTGGGTTATGACTATAAAATGCTGGTTATTACCGGTCCTAATACCGGTGGTAAAACAGTAACCTTAAAAACCATCGGCCTTTTTACACTTATGACTCAGTGCGGTCTTATGTTACCGGCAGATGAAGGCACGGAAATCAGTGTGTTTAAAAAGATTTTAGCCGATATTGGTGATGAGCAAAGTATTGAGCAATCTCTTTCAACCTTCTCTAGCCATATTAAAAATATAATTTCTATAATTGAAAATGCAGATAAAGATACTCTCGTTCTTTTTGATGAGCTTTGCGCAGGTACCGATCCCGTTGAAGGCGCCGCACTTGCAGAAGCCATTTTAGAAGAAATATTAAATAAAGGCGCTGTTTCTGCGGCAACTACGCACTATGCAGAACTAAAAGGCTATGCGCTTGAACGCGAAGGGGTTCAAAATGCAAGTAGTGAGTTTGACGTTGAAACTCTGCGCCCAACCTATAGATTACTTATTGGCGTCCCCGGTCGTTCAAACGCTTTTCAGATTTCTCAAAAGTTAGGTCTAGATACACAAATTGTAGATAACGCCAAAGAGTACGTGTCTATAAAAGACCGCCGCTTTGATGATGTGGTTGCTCGTTTGGAAAAGGCAAATCTTGAAGCCTTAAAGGACCGTGAAACCGCAGAGAAGCTTAAGTCAGAGTTAGTTAATGCTAAAAAATCGGCAGAAAAACGCTTGAAAGAGTTAAATGCTGAAAGTGAAAAGATTGTTGAAAAGGCACGTGAAAAAGCCGAAAGTATTTTAGATTTTGCAAGAGCAGAATCTAACAGATTATTAACAGAACTTGAAGAACTTAAATCAAAAATCAATAAAGAAAACGCGGCAGATAGCATACTTAAAGCGCGTGGCTCAATCAATCAAACCTTAAAACAACTTGAAAAAAGCAACGATAGCGCTAAAAACGAAGACGATTTTGATGATTACGTGCTACCAAGAGCATTAAAGGTTGGAGATAAACTGATAATTAAAGGCTTCTCTAAAACCGCAGAGCTTATAAAAATAGATGGTGAAAAATTAACCGTTTCATTAGGTAACATTAAAACAACCGTAAATATTAATGACGTTAAATTAGAGCTAAACGATTCAACCGCTAAAACAAGAAAAATCAGCGGCATTAAAAGTAAAGCGGAGCGCACAATTGTAAGAGAGCTTGATATTCGCGGATACGCTTCTGATGAAGGATTAATCGAGCTTGACCGTTTTATAGACGCCTGTTTAATTTCGGGGGTTGATACAGCCACCGTTATTCACGGTAAAGGTACGGGTGTTTTAAGAGATGCCGTAAGAAAACATCTTAAAGGCTATAAGCGCGTGGCAGCCTTTAGACCCGGCAGTTTTGGTGAAGGGGAAAACGGTGTTACTGTTATAACCTTTAAATAGTGTAAAATACTTGCTTTAAGCCTGGTTTTATAGTATAATAAAAAGGTATTAAATAATCATATTTTGGCATAATAAGGGTTGAAGGGAGATTCAACTTTTATGTCCAAAAATAATGATACTGAAAAGCAAAATACAACCGATAGATTAGAAGAAATTAAAGAGCTTGGCTCTATTACAGAAACCGAAGGTAAATACCCAATACACTGTCTGACAATTGTTGGAGAAATTGAAGGTCATTATAATCTGCCTTCAAACGCTAAAGCGACACGTTACGAGCACGTTATACCCCAGCTTATAGCTATAGAAGAAGATCCTAAAATTAAAGGTCTTTTAATTGTTTTAAACACAATGGGGGGAGACGTCGAAGCAGGTCTTGCTATTGCAGAATTAATTTCGGGTATGAAAAAGCCAACCGTAACGTTAGTGCTTGGCGGGGGACATTCAATTGGTGTTCCACTTGCTGTATCTGCTAAAAAGTCTTTTATTGTTAAAAGCGCCACAATGACGGTTCATCCTGTAAGAACCAACGGTTTAGTGGTGGGAGTTCAACAAACATTAGATTATTTTGAAAGAATGCAAGAAAGAATAATCAACTTTGTTTGTGAAAACTCTAAAATTTCAAAATCACGTCTTACAAAGCTTATGATGAAAACGGGTGAACAAGCTACAGATATGGGTAGTATCTTAAGTGGAGAAATGGCGGTTGAAATAGGTCTTATTGATAAATTGGGCAAACTTTCAGATGCTTTAGAAGAATTATATAAACTCATTGAACAGGGCGCAAAGTAAAGCGCCAGTACATATTATGGAGGAATACATAAATGGCGGCAAAACGTAAAGCCAACAGTAAAGCTAAGGCTCCGGCAAAAAAACGCAGTAGTACCGCAACCGGTATTCGTAAGCGCGAAGCCGAAAATTACAGAGCACAAAAAGAACAAAGAAGTCAAGAAATTAAAGCCATTATACTTTTTGCAGTAGCGGTTTTAGTTTTGTTTTTGGTGCTTATTAAGGGTCAAAACGTGTGGGAATGGCTACATAACGGAATATTTGGTTTGTTTGGTATATTCACATTTTTAGTACCCGCATTTATGATTGCTGTTGCAGTGATGAAGGCCTTTGATAAATTTAAAGCCAATATTGGTGAAAAACTTATTGAAACAGGTCTTTTATTGCTTTCATTAACAACGGTTGTAGATGTTTTTTATTCAGATATTACAAACGTAAATTATTTTGAATATCTCGGTCAAGCCTTTACTGCAGGTACAGAAATTGCAGGTGGCGGCTTTGTTGGTGCGCTACTTGGTTATCCGCTAGAATATGCTTTAAGTACAGCGGGTGCCGCAGTTATTTTAATATTAATATCATTCGTTTTAATTATGTTCGTTTTTGATCTTACCATGGGTATGATCTTCCGCTTCTTTGCAAATCTGTTTAAGCGTAAAGAAAACACTGAAGAATACGAAGACGAAGATGAAAGACGTGAAATTCCCGAATATTTTGATGAGCTTGAAACAGAAGATGATGAAGAAGAAAAAGAGACTCCTTCAAAAATGTCGGCTTATGATATTCCTGTAGACGATATACCCGAAGACCGTAAGCTTTACGATAAATCTTCAACTAAAAAAGGACAAAAGCTAATTGCTTCTTATTATGGCAAAAAATTACCCGAAGAAGAATTAGATGCCGATGATGAAGACCTAGTTAAAGAGGATGAATATATCGATGGCGAAGAAATAAGAAAAGCAGCCACCGAGCAAAAGGCAGAAAAGCCCAAAAAGGTTAAGGAACAACCTAAAGAGGTGGCGGGTCCCGTTTATAAAATGCCACCAACAAGTCTTTTAGAAGATAAACGTACAGCTTCAAATAAAAACCAGCATGATATTGAAAATACCGCAAACCGTCTTGTAGACGTGCTTCGCAGTTTTGGTGTAGAAACCCGTATTATTAACGTTAGCTACGGTCCAACCGTTACTCGTTATGAGCTACAGCCTTCTGCCGGTGTTAAAATTAGTAAAATTACAAATCTTGCAGATGATATTGCATTAAATCTTGCAACTGCAGGTGTTCGTATAGAAGCTCCAATTCCCAATAAAGCCGCTGTTGGTATTGAAGTACCTAACAAAAAGACCTCTGTTGTTGGAATTCGTGAAATTTTAGAAAGCGATGGCTTTAAAAATTCAAAGAGTAATCTTACAATTGCGGTTGGTAAAGACATTGGCGGTAACATAGTGCTAGGCGATATTTCTGCTATGCCCCACGGACTTATTGCAGGTGCTACCGGTTCCGGTAAATCCGTGTGCATCAACTCAATGATTATCAGCTTACTATATAAAGCGCATCCCGATGATGTTAAATTACTTATTATTGACCCCAAAATGGTTGAACTTGGTCAATATAACGGTATTCCACACTTATTGGTTCCTGTTGTTACAGATCCACGTAAAGCTTCGGGCGCACTTGCTTGGGCAATTAATGAAATGGAAAGACGTTATAAGATTTTTGCCGATAATAATGCAAAATCTTTAAACTCTTATAATAAAATTGCAGAAAAGAACGACGAGCTTGATAAAATACCACAAATGGTTATCATTATTGACGAACTTGCAGACCTTATGATGACCGCGCCAAGAGAGGTTGAAGATTCAATCTGTCGTTTAGCACAAAAGGCAAGAGCCGCAGGTATTTATTTAGTAATTGCAACCCAACGTCCTTCTGTTGATGTTGTAACGGGTCTTATTAAAGCAAACATACCTTCTCGTATAGCCTTTGCGGTTTCTTCACAAATCGATAGCCGCACAATTTTAGACCACGCTGGTGCAGAAAAACTGCTTGGTAAGGGCGATATGCTTTATAGCCCAATTGGTTCTAATAAGCCAATGCGTGTTCAAGGCTGTTTTGTTACCGATAAGGAAATTGAAGCAGTTATTGACTATGTAAAACGCGATCATACCTTTGAATATGATGAAGACGTTATGGAAGAAATCGAAAAGAATGCCGCAAAAGAACTTTCAAAATCTAATAAAGCGGCTTCTGATGATGGCGACGATGAAGATCCAATGATTGAAGCAGCAATTGATTGCGTTGTAGACGCAGGACAAGCATCCACATCACTTTTACAACGTAAATTAAAGCTTGGTTATGCAAGAGCCGCAAGAATTATTGACCAACTAGAAGTAAAGGGTATAGTTGGTGGTTTTGAAGGTGCAAAGCCAAGAAAGGTATTAATTACAAAAGCTGAATTATTAGAAAAACGCGCTGGAGAAGAATAAACAATGGCATTTTTACCAATTACAAGAAAGGAAATGATTGACTGCGGGTGGCAGGAAGCAGACTTTGTGTTTGTTACCGGTGACGCCTATGTTGACCATCCTTCTTTTGGTACCGCCATATTATCAAGATTATTAGAAAGCAAGGGCTACAAGGTTTGTATTGTAGCCCAACCTGATTTTAATAGCGATATTGATATTGCTCGTTTCGGTAAGCCGCGATTAGGCTTTTTAGTAAATGCAGGCGTAATTGATTCAATGGTAGCCCATTATACCGCCGCCAAAAAAAGACGTTCAGATGATGCCTATACTCCTGGTGGAAAGGCCGGTAAAAGACCGGATAGAGCAGTAACGGTTTATTCGCGCCTTATAAAAAAGTATTTTCCCGATAGTTTTGTAATAATCGGTGGACTTGAAGCATCATTAAGACGCTTTGCCCATTATGATTATTGGAAAGACACCGTAATGCCTTCTGTTTTAGAAGATGCAGGGGCAGACGTGCTTTCTTACGGTATGGGTGAAAAATCAATTTTAGAACTCGCAGATGCGTTAAATAACGGTACAGATTATAAGCATATAAAGGGTATATGCTATTTAGAAAAAAATATAGAAAACATAAAAGGCATTCTTTTACCTTCTTTTTCAGAAGTTGCTACAAATAAAGAGCAATATGCTTTATCTTGTAAGCAAGAATACGATGAAGCTGATGAAGTTTACGGTAAAAGACTTATTCAAAAACAAACCGATAGCTATTTGGTTCAAAACCCGCCAATGCCCACTTTAAACACAGAAGAGCTTGATGAAATTTTTGCCCTTCCTTTCGAACGCTACTACCATCCTAGTTACGAAACACTGGGCGGGGTAGACGCAATTAAAGAGGTTGAATTTTCAATTAATCATAACCGTGGTTGCTTTGGTGCGTGTAACTTCTGCTCAATCGCTTTTCATCAGGGAAGAAGGGTTAGTGTCAGAAGTGAAGAATCGGTTTTAAAAGAAGCAAATCTGCTTGTAAAAAATCCACATTTTAAGGGTTATATTCATGACGTAGGCGGCCCTACAGCCAATTTTAGATCACCTTCTTGTACCAGGCAGAAAAAATACGGACTATGCCGTGGTAAAAAGTGTTTAGCTCCAACCCCTTGTGAAAAACTTGAGGTTTCACATAAAGAATATTTATCTTTACTTAAGAAAATTTCTGCCATACCGAGCGTTAAAAAGGTATTTATTCGTAGCGGCATACGCTTTGATTATCTTATTTTAGATAAAGACGAAAGCTTTTTTAAAGAACTTGTTAAAAATCATGTTAGCGGTCAGCTTAAAGTAGCACCCGAGCATTGCTCAAGCTACGTTTTAGATAAAATGGGTAAACCCCATATTGAAAGCTACAACAAATTTGCAAAACGCTTTTACGATATTACCAAAGGTATTGGCAAAAAACAGTATTTAGTACCGTATTTAATGTCAAGTCACCCGGGTAGTCGTTTAGAAGATGCAATAAATTTAGCCTTATTTTTAAAGAAAAATAAGCTTCATCCCGAACAGGTGCAGGATTTTTATCCAACACCGGGTACAATATCAACCTGTATGTTTTATACAGGAATTGATCCATATACCCAAAAGGAAGTATATGTCCCAAAAACTCCTGCAGAAAAGGCGGAGCAACGTGCGCTTTTACAGTATTTTAAACCTGAAAATAGAAGTATTATAATTAAGGCGCTTATAAAAGCTAAACGACAAGACCTTATTGGTTTTTCAGAAAATTGTCTTGTAAAACCTGATGCATCCTATAGAATCAATTCTCAAAAAGCACAGCAAAATCAAAAGAAAAAGAAAAATCCAATTCGTTCTAAAAGGACAAATAAATGGAATCCGCAAAAAAGACGATAATTAAGGTTTTAGTAATTTTAGGTTGTATTTTAAGTTTAGTTTTGTTTATACTTAAAGTAACCGGTGTTACAGATTCTATATCTTATAAGCTTTTGCAAACTTATGATTATGACGGTAACAATAAACTTGTATTTTTAGATGTTGCTGATGGCAACTCCGCCATAATTCAAAGTGAAAATAAGACCGCCATTATTAATTTTGGTGGTATAAAAGATGGCGGTAATTCTTTAATAAAAGCTATCAGAAAATACAATATAACTAAATTTGATTACGCCTTTATTACGGTTTGTGATGAAAAACACTTAGGCGGCTTTATGGCAATATCTGATTTAGTAGATATTGAAAAAGTAATTATTCCAAATATTGATGGCTTTTTAGGTGAAAACATAATAACCAACGATGTAGTTTGTGAAAAGATAATTAACAATTATAAATATGAAATAGTTAATTTAAATCAAGAATATAAAGTTGGTAATTTTAGTTTAACGCCGCTATATTATACACCTAATATGCTCACGCCTTCCGGTAGGGCAGTGCTTTATAAGATATCGGCATATAATTATTCTGCAGTAATTGGCGGTAGCTTCGATAAAGATATTATGTATGAGCTTTTAGCAACCAACCAAAATATTCAAGCAGATATTTTTCTTTTACCTGGTTTTAGTGATAATAAAAATTGGAA
>JAZNNZ010000210.1:0-4695 GCA_045580525.1 Acutalibacteraceae bacterium | reverse complement strand
AACTAAAATTCTTTATACTCCTAAAACAGGTGACAGCAAAACAGTTACTAATAGCTGGCAATTAAGAGAACTAGAATTTAATTCCGGCAGCTTTACTAAAATTGCAATTCCTTTCTATTATAAGAATGGTTGCGTATATATCGATAATGTATCTATAACAGAACGACCAGCATTAAACGCAAAGGTAAACGTTGTTGTTACCGGTAAGGATGATAAAAATGCCGGTACTGCAAAATTTGTTTTAAGTGATGATGAAGAAAAGGTTATATATTCTGCAAAAGCATTTAAAAATGCAGAATTTTTAGGTTGGTTTAAGGGCGAAGAGCTTTATAAAACCGAACCCGAATTTGAAATTAACTATGCAGATGCATTAGAATTAACTGCAAAATTCAACTGCTTGTATAAAAACGAAATAGTTGGCGGTTACGTTGATGACCTTGCTATTGGTACAAACATAGTAGATGGCTATAATGTTGATACTATTGCATATGGTGGAGATAAATATAAGTTTACAGCTACTCCTAACGAAGACGGTTGGATGGCCTATGCGAAAAACAAATCGGTAACCGTAGTCGAAAAAGCGGCGGATACCGTTTTAACCAACAGAGCACTTCAAATAGCTAAATGGGATAAGGTTGGTAAGATTATTGAGGTAGAACCTTATCACAGATATACCTTTAGCTTTGATTATTTCTTACCTTCAAGAGTTGAATTTGGTAACTTTGGTATTTTTGATGCATCCGGTGTTACCGATAATAAATATGTAGGTAAAGATGATAACGCACCTGAAGGTACATTTAATCAACAACATAGCATGTGGGTTGATTCAAGCATTAATCAAATTCCTGAAATTTCCGGTTGCGTATTTCGTGATTCAACAAAAACCGGTAGCAATACTCATGATTTATGGAAGAATAAAACCTTTACATTTGAAACTGGTGCCAACACAACAAGAATTTTAATTTCTTGGGCACCCGAATGCAATGTTCAAAATTATGATGCTCCAATGTATATAGATAATCTTGAGTTAACCGGCTATTTTGTTCCAAAGGTAGACACTACCGTTACAGGTGAAGATGATAATGCTGGTGGTGCATACGGTGTTGTTAACGATGCAGGAGATGCCATTACCTTTACCGCTACAGAATATAACAACGGTGTGTTCGGTGGCTGGTATAGAAACGGTCAATTAGTATCTAACGATGCTGTTTATATTGAAAGCTTTGATGGCAACTTTAAAACATATAAAGCTATAGAAGCACGTTTTGAAGCTACATATAAAAATGAAATAGTAGGTGACAGCGGTTTTGATGCTTCAAAATTAGATACCAATATCGTAGAAGGTCAATCTATTGAAAAGGTACAAGATATTGAAGTAAAACCAAATACATGGCGTTATACATATAAAACAAAGCCAAACGCTAACGGTTGGATGACCCAACAACCTACATACTCTAAGATTTCTGTTGTTGAAAAGGCAACTGTAATAAACCCATACAACAGAGCAATCAAGCTACCAGCCGGTGGTAAGTTAGGTCGCGTAATTGAGGTTAAACCAAATCAAAAATATACCCTTACTTACGATTATTACCTACCTACCGGCACAACATTCGGTAACTTTAATATATATAATGTATCTAACGTAACAGATAATAAATACATAGGTATGGATACCATTACCAATACTTTATCTGAACAGTTCTTATGGGCAGACGGTAATAAGAAAACCTTTACAGAGTTAAAAGATTGCTATATTTCTTCAAATGTAAAGGCAGATTCTACCGATGATGGTGGCAATCCAATTGATTCTCATGACGTTTGGAAAACCCAAAAGATTGAATTTGTTACCGACGCAAACACAACTAAAATTTTAGTTACATGGCTACCCGGTGGGGAAGATGCTATGTACCTAGATAACCTTGATTTAACCTATCTTGCAAACACTGAGCTTAATGTTAACATTAACACTACAGGTGCCGAAGAAAAAGATACAGGTTATGCATACGCTGTATTAAATAATGAAAAAACAGAAATCACCTTTGTTGCAAAAACAAATACAAACGGTGAATTTATCGGTTGGTTCAGAAACAACACATTAGTTTCTGAAGATAAGATATATACAGAAGCATACAGCGGTTCTTATGAAGTAATTGAAGCACGTTTTAATTGCTTATATAAGAATGAATTTGATAACGGTTATATTGATTCATTAGAAACAGGTAGTTCAATTGTTAATGGTCAAACAACCATTCAACAATACTATGATGAATCTAGTTATGCATACATTACTACTGCTCCTGCAAATGGCTGGATGACATTAAACGGTTCTGCTTCAAATAACACATCTGCTGTTGTTGAACTACTAGATGCCGATAACACCATAAATAAGGCAGTAAAGGTTAACTCATGGATCAAGATAGCAAAGGTTATTGATGTTAAACCTAACCATAAATATACCTTTAGCTTTGATTACTATCTACAAACAGGCGCACAATTTGGTAACTTTAACATTTTAAATGCAACTTCTGTTACCGATAATAAATATATAGGCGCAGGTAACTTTACTCCTGAGTTTAACGATAATGGTAGTCACTTTATGTGGTTTAATTCCAATAAAAATATGCTACCTGAAGTTGGTAAATGCTGGACACGTGAATCATATAGTAATGATCACAATGATGACAATGGTAATCCTATTGATTCGCACGATACCTGGGTTACCAAAACCGTAACCTTCGAAACCGATGCAAATACCAATAAAATCATAATTACATGGAGACCTGAAGGTAACCAACCCACATATATTGATAATATGGTATTAACCAGCAAGTTTGTTCCTACTGTTGAAATTACTACCACAGGTAAAGATACTAAAAATGCCGGTGGTGCAAACGGTAGAGAAAACGAAGCAGGTGATGCATTAGTATTTGCCGCAACCGAATACAGAAACGGTAAATTCTTAGGTTGGTACAGAAATGATAATTTAGTATCTGAAGACCTAATTTACACCGAAAGCTATGATGGTAATTACACATCATATGAAACTATTGAAGCACGTTTTGAAGCGTTGTATAAAAACGAATTTACAGGCGACGGCGGTTTTGATGCTACAAAACCGGGTGTAGATATTTTAAGTGGTCAAAACACAGTAATGACTCAAGATTACGGTGGTAATAGATACGCTTATAAGTCCACACCAAACGCAGAAGGTTGGATGACTCAAACTCCATCTACTGCAATGGTTGCTGAATTAGCAAACGACAAAAACGAATACAACAGAGCTGTTAATCTTTCAAAATGGTCGGTATTTACAAGAGTTATTGAGGTTAAGCCAAACCACAGATATACCTTAACCTACGATTACTATCTACCTGAAACCGCAGAATTTGGTAACTTTAATATTTACGATGCTACCAGCGTTACCAATAATATATACATCGGTAGAGACGATCAAAACGTTACATATACACAAGAACAATTGTGGGCAGATACAAATTACGACCTATTACCTGCATTAGGTAATAACTACTATCGCAATTCTGCTAAGGCAGACGCCGTTAATGATGACGGTATGGTTACTAACGATACCCACGATAGATGGATTACCCGTACCGCAGAATTCTACACAGGTGACGACGTAACAAGAATTTTAATTACTTGGAGACCTGAAGGCGCAAAAGATGCTGAATGCATGTATTTAGATAATATTGAACTTGTAAGCAGCTTTGTTCCTCCTGTAGATTCAAACTCTTTCGTTGAAGAAGTAGTTGGCGACGATACTCAGCTTGTTGCTACAAACGACGTATCCGGCGGTGCAAACGCAAGAGTTAATGAAGAAGGCAATAAAATAATATTTGTTGCTACTGCTTATGAAAATGGCGAATTCTTAGGTTGGTACAGAAACGGTAATTTAGTATCTGAAGATGCTAATTATACCGAAAACTACAGTGGTAACTACCTAGATTATGAAAGAATGGAAGCTCGCTTTAAGACTAATTTCGTTAACGAATTTGTAGGCGATAGCGGCTTTGAGGCTACAATTGATGGTACAAACATTGTAGAAGGTGCAACATCTACAGATGAAGCCGATAAAAAATATATTATTGTAACAGCATATAACAGCAAAACCTTATTAGATGCTCAAGAACAAGCTAACGCAGACGTTGCTGCATTAGCCGCTAAGGACTATGATGCAAAGCTTGTTAAAAAAGGCGATTATTATATTGCAGCAATTAAAGGCACCAGTGAAGACGAAGGCTATCTTGCAGCCGAAAGGGTATTTGGCGATAAGCCCAGTCAGTCTATTAACTCTGTAAGAAAATTCAAAACAACAGCAACAATTATCACAGCATATTGTGATGAAAACATTAATGCTGCTACAGAAGCACAAGCAGATTTAGCTGCATTAAAAGCAGGCGGCGCCGATGCAATATTAGAAACCAAACTATTAGCAGGTAAAACCTATTATGTTGTTGCAGTTCTAACTACAGACGTAACAAAGGTTCAAGCCGCAAAAGATATACTTAATAGTAAATCTTCTGATGCATTAGATCTTGAAATTGAAGAAATTAAGTTAGAATACCAGTTTGTTTCTACATATAAAGTAGAAGCTGCCACAGATCCCGCCGAAGGCCAACAACCCGTAGATCAAGATGCAAGTCGGATCGTAGCCATGTCGTTCTGTGAGCCAAGGAG
>JAZNNZ010000209.1:0-2091 GCA_045580525.1 Acutalibacteraceae bacterium | reverse complement strand
CGTTGATGATGAAATTGCATGGAATTTTCAAATTAACGACCATTTTGATAAGCTTAGTATTATTGCAACGGTTAACGGTTTCCCGGTATATGCACCCTTAAGCGGTTTTGTTGAAAAAATCTACACACACGATTTTAAGGGAAAAGCTTGTATTTTTGCATCTATAAAAACAGATTCAGAACAACCGCCAACATACCCGGTTTTAGACGTAGAAGATGAACCCAAAGACATTTTTATGCTTAAAAAGTTATCTCACGACGCGTTGATTTTAGATGATTACAAAAAGCAGTTGTTTTCTGAAACGTTGGTAAACACAAAGGTTTACAAAAAGATAATTTTAAATTGTTGCGATGATCAGCCTTATATTTTATCTAAAACAGCTATGCTCATGAACTATCAGGATGAAATTATAGGTGGCTTTGATATTATTGCAAACGCACTTGGCATACGCAAAAAAGAATTTATAATAATTAATAATTTTATTGTTAATAAGGCTTTTAAAAAGACTGTTGAAAATATTAAGCTTATAAAGTGCGAAATGCGTTATCCCATAAATGCAAGACTTCACAAGAAAGAAGCAATAGAAAAAGCTCTTATTGTTACACCGGAAATTTGTAAAGCAATTTTCCGTGCGGCTGTTTTTAAAGAACCAATTATTACGAAGGTAATTTCTGTTTGGGGAGATGGTTTGCATAAACCCCAAATTATTGAAACACCACTTGGTACACCGGTAAATGATATTTTAAAACGTTGTGAAGCAGAAAATAGCATTTCAAAAATTATTGCATCGGGTGTAATTTCGGGTTATTTGACAGCACCGTATTTACCAATAACACGTTTTGATAATGCAATTACCGTTTTAAAAGAAACACCTACGTTATCACAAAAAGAATGTATTAACTGTGGTAAATGTTTAGAAGTTTGCCCTGTTGGTTTGGCTCCTTGCTATATTTTAGAAAAACCTTTTAAAATAGGGGAGAGTCGCTTTTTTAAAACCTTTAATTACTGCATAGAATGTGGATGCTGTAGTTACGTTTGCCCCGCAAATATACCTCTTAAATCATATATTAAGTCGTATAATTCCAATAGTAAGAAGGTGCAAGATGAATAGAGCAAAACTTTCTCCGTTTATTCACGGTAATGACAGCGTAAATATGATTCATTTTGACCTTTTGGTTGGTGTGCTCCCGTTAATAATTATTTCTGTTGTTCAAAACGGTTTACGCGTTTTGGTTATGTGTGCAATTTCAGCTGCGGTTGCATTTATTGTTGAAACACTTGGTAATTTTATAAAGGGTAAAATTGCACCGGCTCCATTTCGTGTTGCAATTTTGGGTGTTGTTACAACTTTACTGTGCCCTATAACCGTGCCGGTGTGGATGCCCGCAGTTGGTGTAGCGTTCTCGGTTTTGTTTGTTCGTGTAATTTTGGTAGGAGATTTTAAAAAAATATTTATGTCGCCTGCAATTGGTTGGCTGTTTTTACTTACTGTTTGGCCAAATGAAATGATGACCTATCCGGTTTTTAACGTATCTGAAAAATTTCCGTTATTTGCAAACATTGATACATTTATGTCTGGATTTTCTATTTCCCAATATTTACAGTTTGGACAAAAACCACCCTTTAGAATGCTTGATATTTTAAGTGGCATGTATCCCGGCTCTATGGGTACGACCTGTATTGCTGCAATATTTTTAATAACAATTTATTTTTTATTCAGACGCTCAATTGCGTGGCAAGTACCCTTATCTATGATATGCACAGTTTCAATTTTTGCGCTGATTTATAATAGAACAGGTGTTACTCCGTTATACTCAGTAATTTATGAACTTGCCGCTTCAAACTTTGTTTACGTAGCAATTTTTATAGCGGGGGATCTTATTAACGCACCCAAACTTCCTTTATCAAGAGTTCTGTTTGGTATAGCGTTGGCGGTTGTTACAATGTTATTTAGATATTTTGGACTAAACGAACACGGTGTAGTTTTTTCTTTAGTATTGGTTAATTTAACTTCTGGTTTACTTGATAAATTTACGCTTCATTTACGAATAATAAATGAACAAAAACTTAGAAAAATACAATAAAAAAAGA
>JAZNNZ010000208.1:0-11755 GCA_045580525.1 Acutalibacteraceae bacterium | reverse complement strand
ACAACCGTTATGGTGGTAGGCTTTGTAAACAGCGGTATTATGGCTTTAAGTCAAGCAATCAGCGTAATATTGGGTGCCAATATTGGTACAACCGTAACCGCGTGGGTACTTTCTACTGCATCCCTTTCGGGAGATGAATGGTACATAAAAATATTTACACCAAAAGTATTTTGGGTGTTTTTTGCAGTGGCCGGTATTTTATTTGTAATGACCAGCAAAAAACAAAGCAAAAAAATGCATATTGGTAGAATTTGTTTGGGTTTTGGCATACTTATGTTTGGTATGCAAAATATGTCTAACGCTATGGGTAACGTGCCCGAAGAGTTTTTGAAAAACATCTTTATTACCTTTTCAAACAACCCAATTTTAGGCCTTATTACAGGTGCTGTGTTAACTGCTGTTATTCAGTCTTCTTCTGCATCTGTTGGTATTTTGCAGTCTATAGCAATTGGCAGCGGTATTACATTTGGTGGAGCATTCCCAATTATTATGGGACAAAATATTGGTACTTGTATAACCGCGCTTTTATCAAGTATGGGGGCTAATACAAACGCTAAACGCGCATCAATGGCGCACTTATATTTTAACCTTGTTGGCTCTGTGCTATTTATGATAGTTTTCTATGGCGCAAACGCAATTGTAAATTTTGATTTTATAGAAAACAATATCAGTGCAGTGCAAATTGCTATGGTTCATACAATATTCAACGTTGCCTGTACAATTCTTTTCTTCCCCTTTATTAAGGTGTTAGAAAAACTTGCAACTCTATCGGTGCGCAGTAACAAAAAAGAAGATATTGAAGAGTTAGACGAAAGATTATTTAATACCCCGTCTGTTGCGGTTAGCCAAGCTATGGAAATCTCAAAGCAAATGTTTAAAGTATCTACCTTAGGCTTTTTAGATGCGCTTGGTTTAATTGGAAACTACAATGCAAAAACCGCTGAGCAAATTGACGAGTATGAAACCATTACAGATAAATACGAAGACAAGCTGGGTTCATATTTAGTAAAGCTTTCGGCGTGTGAACTTTTACCGGATGATTCTAACGAAGTTTCAATGCTTTTACACAACATAGGTGATTTTGAAAGAATTGGCGACCACGCACAAAACATTGCAACTTTATCTTTAGAGATGAAGGACAAACACATTGAATTTTCACCCTTAGCATTAAAGGAATTGTCGGTTGTTAAAAACGCTTTAAATGAAATTATTGATATTACAGAAAAAGCCTTTAATAATGAAAGTGTAGAATTAGCTTATAGGGTTGAACCGTTAGAACAGGTTATTGACCACCTTATTGATGAACTTCGCTCTCGTCATATTATAAGATTACAAAATGGCGAATGCACCGTTACTTTAGGCTTTATCTTCTCAGATATGCTTATAAATATGGAAAGAGTTTCTGACCACTGCTCTAACATTGCGGCCTGTTTAATTACTGCAAAAGAAAGCAGCAACTACGAAACCCATAAATTGATGTCTAAAGCATATAAGCACGAAGAAGAATTCTTGCTCAAGCAAAAAGAATATGAAGATAAATACGTTTTACCTGCTTTAGAAAAATAATTTTAAAATTTTGCCCACTTTGAAAAAAGTGGGCATTTTTTATAAATATCTTTTCATTTAATGATGATTATGGTATAATAAAATGTAAAACTGTTTGGTTTTTTATTGGTTTTTAAAAATAAAAAACCACCCGCGGCTGTTGCCACGAGTAGTTAAAGGTTTGGTGGAGACGGTGGGGATCGAACCCATGACCTCTTGAATGCCATTCAAGCGCTCTCCCAGCTGAGCTACGCCCCCGAATTTTAAGTAATAAGTAATAGGTAAGAAGTAATAAGTGGTTTGTAGAAAATATATTAACATATAAAATAAATTATTGCAAGTATTTTTTAAAATATAAGGAGAAAGGAAATGAGCTTTCTAAGGTGGAAATTCAGAAATCTTGACCGTATGGCTGCTAAAAATTTAGCGGCTGAATTAGAGTTGGATGAATTTATCAGCCTTATTGCCGCTTCTCGTGGGTATAACGAACCCGATTTATTAGAAGAATTTTTAAGTGAAGAAGCCTTCTTTTCTAACGATTACGTTGTTATGGCCGATCTATTAAAAGGCGCCGAAAAAATTCGTGATGAAATCAAAAATGAAACCAAAATTACCGTTTATGGCGATTATGACTGTGACGGTATAACTTCAACAGCACTTTTATATAAGGTGTTAAATTCCCTAAATGCCAACGTAGATTATTACATTCCTTCGCGTAGTGATGAAGGCTACGGTATGAACAAAAACTCAATAAAAGCGTTATATAATAAGGGCACAAGACTTATTATAACGGTTGATAACGGTATTTCTGCAATTAAAGAAATTGATTATGCAAATTCGCTTGGTATAGATGTGGTTATTTCTGACCATCATTTACCAAGCACTACCCTTCCAAACGCTTACGCGGTAATAGACCCCAAAAGACAGGATGACATATACCCCTTTAAAGATCTTGCGGGGGTGGGTGTTGCATACTTTTTGGCCACCGCAATTTTAGAATGTGAACCAGAAGAGCTTTTAGAAGAATATGCATATCTTGCCGCTATTGGCACGGTGGCTGATATTTGCCCCATTACTAACGATAACCGCGTTTTTATTAAAGCCGGTTTAAAATGCTTAAATTCACATAACGAGCATTCTACTGCAATAAATATGCTTGTACAAAGAGCGGGTGGTACACCCTATAACCTTACCACTTCTAATTTAAGCTTTACGGTTGCACCAAGGCTAAATGCCGCCGGCAGAATGGAAACTGCTGATACCGCCATAGAGCTTTTAATAAAAAAAGATCCCTTTTTATTAAAAGAAGCGGTGCAAAAGTTAAATCAGTTTAACGAAAACCGTCAAACCGTAGAAGCCGAAATTATTGCGGCCGCAAAGGAAGAAATTTATAAAAATAATCTGCATTATGACAGAATAATTGTAGCGGCGGCAGAAAATTGGCATGAAGGCGTTGTTGGTATTGCGGCTTCAAAATTAAGTGAACATTTTGGAAAACCCATAGTGCTGCTTAATATAAAAGAAGAACTTGCAACCGGCTCATCACGTAGTGTAAGCGGCTTTTCAATATTCGATGCGTTAAATTCTGTTAAAGATATGCTTATTAAGTTTGGCGGTCACACCGCAGCGGCGGGGCTTACTTTAAAGGCAAAAGACATTTCATTATTCAGAGAAAGAATTAATAAATACGCAGCTTCTTTTGCCCGTCCATGTAACGAGCTAACAATTGACTGCAAGTTAAATCCAAAGGCTATTGACGTTGATTTTATTGAAAATCTATCGCTTTTAGAACCATATGGCGTGGGCAATCCAACCCCTGTTTTTGCTTTAATGAATATGGAAATTGTTCGTATAGAAGCTTTAAGCGGCGGCAAACACACCAAGCTTACCGTTAAAAAAGACGGGGAGTTTTATAAGCTTTTACATTTTTCTCAAAATAAAGAAGCCTGTCCGTTTTTTGTGGGGGCTATAATTGATGCCGCCATCACCCTTTCTATAAACGAGTGGCAGGGACAAAAAACACCCGGCATTGTTATTAAGGATATAAGACTATCGGGTATTAACGAAGAAGAATTTTTAAAAGATTTAGATCTGTTTGACCGTTATAAAAAATCAAACATAAATAATTCAGAAGCAGCTTTGCTTGTTCCAACAAGAGAAGAGTGCGGAAAGGTTTTCAGACTAATATCTAAAAACACACCAAAAGGTCTTTTGTTAAATAAACTTGAACTTAAAAATTCAAAAATTCTTATAGCGGTTGAAGCGCTTTTAGAAATAGGCGTTTTATCGCAAAATGAAGATGAGCTTTTAAGCGTAACCGGCGTTAGTTCGTCGCTTGAAAACTCAAAAATACTAAAAAAATTAAAAGGAGGTATGTAAAATGACTGTTTACAAAAACGATTTAGACTCTCTTTTAGAGCTAATGAAAAAACAGGGCGGCAATTATGATTATAATTTGGTTGAAAAAGCGTTTTATTATGCTGTAGAAGCCCACAACGGTCAAAAACGCACCTCAGGGGAAGAATATTATACCCATCCGCTTTCTGTTGCAAAAATACTTGTAACACTTGGTATGGACAGTGAATCTATTGCGGCCGCGTTGCTTCATGACGTTGTAGAAGACACCGCCGCCACAAGTGAAGATATTACAAAGCTTTTTTCTGAAAATATTGCACTGCTTGTAGACGGTGTTACAAAGTTAGGTAAGCTGCCCGTTTCTACTACAGAACAACAGCAGGCAGAAAACCTAAGAAAAATGCTTATTGCCATGGCAAAAGATATAAGGGTTATTATTATAAAACTTGCCGACAGACTGCATAATATGAGAACAATTGATTATGTTTCTGAGCAAAAGCAAAGAGATAAGTCACTTGAAACTTTAGAAGTTTATGCGCCAATAGCACATAGACTTGGTATTCGCGCGGTAAAAGAAGAGCTTGAAGATCTTGCAATTAAGCATCTTGATCCTATAGGCTACGCAGAAATTGAAGGGCTTTTAAGCTCTAAAAAAGAAGACAGCCAAAAGGCGCTACAAGATATTTGTGAAAAAATTGAAGGGCACCTAAATAAAATCATGCCCGAAACCACCATAAAGCTTGGCGGACGCGTAAAATCCATTCACGGTATTTACCGTAAAATGTTTATTGCCGGACGTGATTTTGATGAAATTTACGACGTATACGCAGTAAGAATTATTACCAATACCGTTGCAGATTGCTATAACATTTTAGGTGTTATGCATGACCTTTACCGCCCAATTCCCGGTCGTTTTAAAGATTATATTTCAACCCCCAAGCCAAACGGTTATCAGTCGCTTCACACAACCTTGCTTGGAAGAAATATGATTCCATTTGAAGTGCAGATTAGAACCTTTGATATGCACCACACCGCAGAATACGGTATTGCGGCTCACTGGAAATATAAAGAGGGTATTAAAAAGACCGAATCACGTTTAGAAGACCGTCTTGCCTGGGTAAGACAGATTTTGGAAAACCAACAAGATTCTGATAACCCCGAAGAATTAATTCAAAGCATAAAAACAGACCTAAGCCTAGATGATATTTTTGCGGTAACACCTAAAGGCGACGTTATATCTTTACCAAACGGTGCAAGTATTGTAGACTTTGCCTTTGCAATACATTCAGCCGTTGGCGTAAAAATGGTGGGCGCAAAGGTTGACGGTCGTATTGTACCAATAAGCTACAAAATAAAAACCGGTGAAGTTATTGAAATATTAACCACCAACCAAGCGGGACACGGTCCTAGTCGTGATTGGTTGCAGTTTGCAGTTACGTCATCGGCACGTCAAAAAATACGCGCTTGGTTTAAAAAGGAAAAACGCCCTGAAAATATTATTAACGGTAAAGCACAAATTGAAAAGGATTTTGCCCGTAATAATATCAGACTTACAGAAAGCGAATTCAATGCTTTCATTTTAGAAATTGCAAAAAAACAACGCTTAAATTCTGCTGATGATTTTTATGCGGCCATAGGCTACGGCGGTATTATTCTTTCAAAAATAATGCCCAGAATTAAAGACGATTACGCCGCAATGGTTGCCGCTAAAAACCCGCAAGAAATACCAACGGTGCCAATTGTTAATAAGCCAATTTCAAAAAAAGCTTCAAGCGGCATTGTTGTTGAAGGAATTGATAACTGTCTTATTAAGCTTTCGCGTTGTTGCTCACCTCTACCGGGGGATCAGATTGTTGGTTTTATTACCCGTGGACATGGTGTGTCAATTCATAAAAGAGATTGTAATAATGTACCCAAAGACCTTAAAAACTGTGAAAGTCCCGAGCGTTGGGTTAACGCTTATTTTGAAAAGGGTGTGGGCTCATCGTTTAGAGCAACGCTGGTTATTTCGGGTAACGACAGAACCGGCTTTTTGGCAGATATTACTATGTTTTTTGCAAACAACGGTGTGCCAATGCATAACGTTAATGCAAGACAGGTGTCTGGTGGCAGAGCTATTGTAAGCGTTACAATAAGCGTACAAAGCGCCGACCAAATTTCAGCCATTACCGGCAAATTAAAACGCATTGACGGTGTGTTTTCAGTAGAAAGAATGCACGGTTAAAGCCAGGGGCTTTTAAAAGAAAAATGCAAAACTATTTTTAGGAGTTATTATGATAGCAGTAGTAGAAAGAGTTAAAAATGCTTCCCTTACAGCAGATGGTGTTTTTACCTCTGAAATAGATAATGGACTTTTGGTGTTTGTTGGTGTTTATGAAACCGACACCGAAAAAGAAGCCGACATTTTGGCTTTTAAAATTGCAAATTTAAGAATTTTTGAAGACAAAAACGGGAAGATGAATTTGTCGGTTAAAGACATTAACGGTGAAGTTTTGGCGGTGTCTAACTTTACGCTTTGTGCAGATACCAAAAAGGGCAACCGCCCGTCTTTTATAAACGCTAAAGAACCGGTAGGCGCTAAAAAACTTTACGAATATTTTTGTGAAAGGTTAAATCAGGAAATACCCGTAAAGCGCGGAGTTTTTGGGGCAGATATGCAAATTAACAACACTTGCGACGGTCCCGTAACAATTGTGCTTAATACAGATATTTGGAATAAAAAATAATGAATATTGAACTTTTACATTCTAATACCTTTACCGCTAACTGCTATATTTTAACCGATGGTGATACCGCCGCTGTAATTGATCCCGGCATTTATTACAGTAAGGCGGCAGAAGTTTTAAAGCAATATAAAAAGGCCTATATTTTACTTACCCATTGTCATTACGATCATATTTTAGGTGTATATAAATTACAACAAGAAACCGGTGCTGAAGTTGTAATTTCTTTTAACGACAGCGTTGGTTTAATGGAAAAAAACGGTGTTTCGCTTGTAAAAGAATCGGGCAATTTTTTGCCAACCGTTACACCCGATATTTTAGTAAACGATGAGGACAAGCTACCCTTTGGCGATGATTTTATTGAGGTTATTGCAACACCGGGGCATACCACGGGTTCGGTTTGCTATAAATATAAAAACAATCTGTTTTCGGGCGACACCTTATTTTATGAAAACATTGGCAGAACAGACCTGCCAACAGGCCATTGCCAAGCTATTTTATTTAGCATTAGGAAGCTACAAAACCTACCCGATGATACCGTTGTGTATCCGGGACACGAAAAGACCACAACAATTAAACACGAAAAAGAATTTAACCCCTATATGAAAAGGAATCAATATGGATTTTAACACCCTAAAAAAGAAAATAATCAAAAAAGATTTCAGTCGTATGAACGAAATGCAGTTTCAAGCTGTTACCACAACCGAAGGTGCTGTTTTAGTACTTGCGGGTGCTGGTAGCGGCAAAACAACCGTGCTTGTAAACCGTATTGCATATTTAGTTAAATATGGCAACGCTTTTTTAGATGATGATATGAGAACTCCGTCTGATGCAGAAATGCAACAAGGACTGAATTATTTAGAAGGAAAAGCGGAGCATCCGGGTTTTGCTTTTACAAGTAATCCCGTGCGCCCGTATAATATTTTAGCAATCACCTTTACCAATAAGGCGGCAGGTGAGCTTAAAAATCGTATTGCCAATATTCTTGGCGGCGAAACCGACGTTTGGGCAGGTACCTTTCATAGCATCTGCGCAAAAATACTACGTATTTCCGGTGGCAGACTTGGATATAGCTCATCCTTTACAATTTATGATGAGCAGGATCAAAAACGCGTAGTTAAAGATATTTTAAAGCAAAAAGGCATTGGCGAAAAGGAACTTTCTCCAAAACTTATACTTGGTGAAATAAGCCGTGCAAAAGAAAGCTTTTTAACACCGGAAGAATATTTAAGTTCTGCGGCCTTTAACTATTCGCGCAAGAAAATTGCAGAAGTGTTTGCCGAATATAACGAAAAGCTAAAACAAGCAGACGCTATGGATTTTGATGATCTTATTTCTAATACTGTAAGGCTTTTAGAAGAAAATCCTGATATTTTAGAAAAATTTGCTTCACGTTTTCACTACGTTATGGTGGATGAGTATCAAGATACAAATCACGCACAGTTTAAGCTTGTATCGCTCTTGTCTTCGGTGCACAAAAATATATGTGTTGTAGGTGACGACGACCAGTCTATTTATAGCTTTCGCGGAGCAACCATAGAAAATATTTTAAATTTTGAGCATCAGTTTAAAGATGCAATAGTTATTCGTTTAGAGCAAAACTACCGCTCAACAAAAACAATTCTTAAAGCCGCCAATGCACTTATTGCCAACAATAGAGGCAGAAAAGGTAAAGAGCTTTGGACCGATTTAGAAGAAGATAATATTATTTCTGTTACAACAAGCGATTCGGCAGAAGGAGAAGGGCGTTATATAGCAGGTAGAATTTCCGACGCAGTAGCAGCCGGAAAGCGTTTTTCAGATCACGCAATTTTATACCGTATGAACGCTCAGAGTGCCGCAATAGAAAACGTGCTTACACGTAGCGGAATACCCTATAGAGTTATTGGAGGACACCGCTTTTTTGACCGCAAAGAAATTAAGGACGTTATTTCATATTTGGCGGTTATTAACAATACTAAAGACAGCGTAAGACTAAAGCGCATTATTAACGAACCCAAACGCGGCATAGGTGACACAAGTATTGCAAAAGCCGAACAAATTGCAGATAGTCTTAACCTTTCACTTTTTGAAGTGCTAAAAACAGCCGAAGATTATCCGTCGCTTTCACGCGTTGCCGCTAAAGCAAAAGAATTTTGCACCATTATAGAAGACCTGCAATCTGCGGCACAAACTTTAACTATAGATAAGCTTTTTGAACTTACTTTAGACGTAAGCGGTTATATGGATATGCTAAAACGTGAAGGTCTAACCGGAAAAGACCGAGTAGAAAACGTTAACGAGTTGCTTACCAGCATTTTGCAATATATGAAGGACAACGAAGGCGCTTCTTTAGAAGGCTTTTTAGAAGAAGTGGCATTGATTTCCGATATTGATAATTTTGATAATGAGTCAGATACCGTAACACTTATGACATTGCACTCTGCTAAGGGCCTCGAATTTAACACGGTATTTCTGGTTGGTCTTGAAGAAGAAATATTCCCCGGCACACAAAGCATTTACGGTGGCGAAGCCGAAATGGAAGAAGAACGCAGACTGATGTATGTTGGTATTACCCGCGCAAAGCGTAAGCTTTATATTACCAACGCATATACAAGAATGCTGTTTGGCCAAACAAGACGCGGCAGACCGTCACGTTTCATTAAAGAATTACCTGAAGATTGTTTAGAGGTTAAAGGCTATAGCCCATTTAATGCACAAAGCACAAGCGGTTATTCTAGCGGCTATGGCGGCAGCTTTAGTGGTTATAGCGGCGGCTATGGTTATGCCGCAAAAGAATATTCGGGATTTAACGATTATTCTGTGCCCAAAACAACTACTACCGTAAAACCGGTAGAAAGAAAAACCATGAACGCGGGTAAAACCTATAAGGTAGGTTCTGCTGTAAGACATAAGGCTTTTGGAGAAGGAATTATACTTAACACCACGCCAATGGGTAACGATACATTGCTTGAAATTGCATTTACCACAGCAGGAACCAAGCGCGTTATGGCAAATTTTGCGCGTTTAGAAGAAATTAACTAAAAAATTCGTTAAAAAATAGAGATTTTAAGCAAAAAAACACTTTTCTTTTATTAAGACTAGTGCTATAATATACAAGTAACTCTATGTAAAAAAATAGATGCAAAAAATTAGGAGGTCAATCACTAATGAGCAAAAAGTTTGTTTATCTTTTCTCAGAAGGCGACGCAAGCATGCGCGAACTTTTGGGCGGTAAGGGTGCTAACCTTGCAGAAATGACCAAAATCGGTCTTCCTGTTCCTCAAGGCTTCACCGTTACAACAGAGGCTTGTACTCAATATTATGAAGATGGCAGAAGAATTAACGATGATATCCAAGCACAAATTATGGAATACATCGACAAAATGGAAGGCATCACCGGTATGAGATTCGGCGATAAAGAGAATCCTCTTTTAGTGTCGGTTCGTTCAGGTGCACGTGCATCCATGCCCGGTATGATGGATACCATTTTAAACCTAGGTCTTAACGAAGAAGTTGTTGAAGTTATGGCTACAAAGTCAGGCAACGCACGTTGGGCTTATGACTGCTACAGAAGATTTATTCAAATGTATTCTGACGTTGTTATGGAAGTTGGTAAAAAATACTTCGAACAACTCATTGATGAAATGAAAGAAGCTAAGGGCGTTACTCAAGATATCGAGTTAACCGCTGAAGACCTAAAGGTTCTAGCTGAACAATTTAAGGCTGAATACAAAAACAAAATTGGTAAAGATTTCCCATCCGATCCTAAAGAACAACTTATGGGCGCTGTAGAAGCAGTTTTCCGTTCTTGGGACAACCCACGTGCTAACGTTTACCGTCGTGACAACGATATTCCTTATTCTTGGGGTACCGCTGTTAACGTTCAAATGATGGCATTTGGTAACATGGGTGACGATTGCGGTACCGGTGTTGCATTTACTCGTGACCCTGCTACCGGTGGACCAGGCCTTATGGGTGAATTCTTAGTTAATGCACAAGGTGAAGACGTTGTTGCCGGTGTTCGTACACCAATGCCAATTGCTGAAATGGCAGACAAATTCCCCGAAGCATTCGCAGAATTCAATAAGGTTTGCGCAATCTTAGAAGACCACTACAGAGATATGCAGGATATGGAATTTACCATTCAAAACGGTAAACTTTATATGCTACAAACCCGTAACGGTAAGAGAACAGCTAAGGCTGCATTAAAGATTGCTTGTGACTTAGTTGATGAAGGTATGATCGATGAAAAACAAGCTGTTGCTATGATCGATCCCAGAAACCTAGATACATTACTTCACCCTCAATTCGATGCAAAGGCTCTAAAGGACGCAACTCCTGCAGGTAAAGGTCTTGGCGCTTCTCCTGGTGCTGCTTGTGGTAAGGTTGTATTTACCGCTGACGATGCAGTAGAATGGAACGAAAGAGGCGAAAAGGTTGTTCTAGTTCGTCTAGAAACTTCTCCTGAAGATATTACAGGTATGAAGGCTTCTCAAGGTATCTTAACAGTTCGTGGCGGTATGACTTCTCACGCAGCTGTTGTTGCTCGTGGTATGGGTACTTGCTGTGTATCCGGTTGCGGCGAAATTAAGATGGACGAAGAAAACAAAAAGTTTGAATTAGCCGGTAAAACCTATAACGAAGGCGACTATATTTCAATCGATGGTTCAACAGGTAACATCTATGATGGTATCATTCCTACCGTTGATGCTGAAATCGCAGGCGAATTCGGAAGAATTATGGCTTGGGCTGATAAATACAGAACTCTGAAGGTTAGAACAAATGCTGATACACCTGCTGATGCTAAAAAAGCAAGAGAATTAGGTGCAGAAGGTATTGGTCTATGCCGTACAGAGCATATGTTCTTCGAAGAAGACAGAATCGCAGCATTCAGAGAAATGATCTGTGCAGATACAGTTGAAGAAAGAGAAGCAGCACTTGATAAGATTCTTCCTTATCAACAAGGCGACTTCGAAAAGCTTTACGAAGCATTAGAAGGTAACCCTGTTTGTATCCGTTTCTTAGATCCTCCTCTACACGAGTTCGTTCCTACTGAAGAAGACGATATTGCAGCATTAGCAAAAGCTCAAGGCAAAACTGTTGCTGATATTAAAAATATCATCGCTTCTCTACACGAATTTAACCCAATG
>JAZNNZ010000207.1:0-4218 GCA_045580525.1 Acutalibacteraceae bacterium | reverse complement strand
GGCTATATTAATTCAGATAATAACGGAGTAAGCGGTATAGAAAAAAGCTATAACGAAGTTTTATATTCAAACGAAAGCTTCCCGGTTTCAATTCCTACTAACGCTAAAGGTGAAGTGCTAAAGGAGGCTAAACTTCAGTTTTACGGTAAAAAGAACAATAATGCAGTCTATTTAACTATCGATAAGCGTATTCAAAGCATTGCTGAAGAAATGGCAAAGCCGCTTAAAAAGGGTGCGGTTATAATAGCAGAAACCAGTACTGGCAAAATACGCGCATTACTTTCAAAACCCGATTTTGAACCAAATAATTTAGCTGCATATTTAAATTCTTCAGATTCACCACTTCTAAATCGTGCGCTGGAGTGTTATAACGTAGGTTCAATTTTTAAACCCTGTATTGCGGTTGCTGCCATAAAATGTGGTTTAAAAGATTTTACCTATAATTGTAGCGGTAGTTGTGAAATTGATGGGTTGACCTTTAACTGCCATAAAAAAAGTGGTCACGGATTAATGAATTTAAACTCTGCTTTATCACAGTCTTGTAATACTTATTTTTATAATTTAGGCATAAATGTGGACAAAAATATTTTATATAATACCGCGATTTCTTTTGGCTTTATTTCAAGTGAAAAAATAGCCGATGGAATGACTAGTAAAAAGGGAAATATAAGTTCTTTAAGTGAACTTAATTTTTCTAATAGACTTGTTGCAAACTTTTCAATAGGGCAGGGTAATATACTATTAAGTCCCGTTTCAATGCTCAACCTTTATAATGCTATTGCAAACGGTGGCAGTTATACAAAACCTTACGTTATTGAAAAAACGGTCGTTAATGAAGAACAAGAAGAATATACATCTAGTACCATTAATGCTATGGATAACGCTACAAGCGAAATAATTAAAAGCGCACTCTTAAGCGTTGTAGAAGAAGGAACTGGAAAACCTGCCAAATCTGAAAAAATTATGTTAGCGGGAAAAACCGCTACAGCAGAAACAGGGTGGGAAATTAACGGTAAAACTGCTGTCCATAGTTGGTTTTGTGGCTTTTTTCCGTACTATAATCCTAAATTTACCGTTGTTGTTTTTGCAGAAGATTCCGAAACCGAAAATTCATCTTGCGCTGAAATTTTCCGCTTAATTGCAGAGAAACTAAAAAAAGAAAATCTAACTACTTGACAAATTCCAAAAAAATAATATAATAAATATGTTCGTTTTTGCGGAATTGTGTAAGGGTAGCACAGCAGACTCTGACTCTGTTTGTCTGGGTTCGAATCCTAGTTCCGCAGCCAAACAAAAATCCGTTCTCGTAAAAGAGCGGATTTTTTGTTTGCATTATTCACTATTCTTTGATAGGCGCGTCACTTCTTCAAGAATAAAAATATAAAATTTATTAAAAGAAAAAGACCATCGTTAAGATGGTCCTTTTTTATCCCTCGTAAACCAAATTATTTTTAATCATCTCATCTGCGTTTTCTTTGTTCCACCATTTTCCTTCAATGTCAACCGTCTTATTAACCACATTGCCTTCAATGGCGTTTATACATTGTTCTACCGCCTTATAGCCTATATTGTAGCTGTCTTGTGCAACCGCACCGTAAAGGATAGCACCGTTATTGTTTTTCATCCATTCAATTTGTTTGCTTCCTGCATCAAAACCGCAAAACTTAATGCTATTATATTTACTTCCTGCAGAAGCAATAGCATCATATACTTGTTTTACAACACCTTCGTTAGACATAAATATTGCCTTAACTCCCTTTTCGTAAAGTGCTTCCAGTGCAGTTTTATAAGCATTATCGGCGTCTCCGGGCTTTACTTCTTTATATAGTACGTATTTACCCTTTGTTGCAGAGTTTGTATCAGCAAGTTCTTTAAATTTTTCATAAAAGCCACCGGCTCTGTCAATACCCGTACCGGTTTCATCATGTTGAATAATACCAATAGGGTAACTTTCACTTTTTGCAATATCATCTTTTATAAGATTATAGAACTCTTCGGCTGCTTGTGCCGCCGCTGATTTGTTGTTTGTTGCAACCGATGAAATAATCGGGTTTTTGCCCATATTGTTTAAAGCGTTTTTATCTGCAACCCAAACACCGCTATCAAACTCAACAACAGGAATTTTCATATCATATGCTTGTTTTAGCAAATCGGTAAAGCCTTCGCCAATAGTTGCAATTACTAGTCCCTTTGGATTATTAGATAAAGCCGATTGCACCATTTCAACCTGACTTGGTAAATCCTTTGCGGATTCACTTGCAGGTCCGCGAAAGGTTATTTTATATCCATATTTTTCGGCAGCATCACTAGCACCTTTTTTTACCGATTGCCAAAATGCGTGACTTTCTCCTTTTGCTACTACAGCAATGGTTTTTTCATTTCTACCTTTACAAGCGGTAAGAGAAAATACCAAAATGAAGCAAACCATAACAGATAATATTTTTTTAAACATATTTTACCTTCTTTCTATTTTTAAGGCTCGTATTTCGGCCTTTAATTCATTAATTTTTGTTCTTATTTCGTTTGAACGTTCATTTTTAATTTGCCAGGGTTCTTCTTTTGAAGATAGCACAATATCAAGCTCATTCTCAAGCTCATAAATTTCATCGCGTTTTTGTTTTATTAGCTTTTTATTTTCGCTTAAAGGTTTTATTTTGTCGGCATTTTTATTTTTTATTACGTCTAAAAGCACCGCCACAATTACAATAATGCCTGTCAGTACGTAGGTAACGTAGGTTGCATTAAGATTTATATTAAAACTTGCAAGTGCAAAATTTAGTCCGTTTCTGATTACCACAAGCATTAATGAACCAATAACACTACCAGTAATCGAAGCAATACCACCCGCAGCCGATGTGCCGCCAATATAAACACCCGCAATAGCATCAAGTTCCATACCGTTACCCGTAGCAGTGGCAACTGTTGAAAAACTAGCCGCCCAAAATATTGCAGCAATACCCGCAAACAAGCCGCTTATTGTATATGCAATAATTTTATATTTATCTGTGTTTATACCTGAAAGTCTTGTGGCTTCTTCGTTACTGCCAATACTTAAAATGTATCTGCCGATTTTGTTTTTATACATTAAATACATACATATAAGCATAAATAAAACTACCCATATTAGTCCAATAGGAAAGTCGTTGGCGTTAGAAAATACCGCCTTAAACCAGTTGCCTGATGGATAAAAAACGTTTGGTACCGATACTATTAAGGCAGAGAGGCCACGCGCAAACATCATAATACCAAGTGTTGCAATAAAAGGGGGCAGTCCCAGCTTTGCCACAAGTAAACCGTTAATAACACCAAATGCTGTACCAATAAGCAGCATAATTGGTATTGTTAAAAACAAAGGTATTATTCCATCTGTATATAGTTTTCCTGCAAGTGTTGCACTTGCAATGCAAACAGTACCAATTGATAGGTCAATACCACCAGAGCCTATAACAAAGGTAACGCCCAAGGCCATAATGGCATAAGGAGAAAGTGCTTGTGCCATGCTGATGATGTTATAAGTGTTTAAAAAGTTACCATTTAATAACGAAAAAACAATAATTAAGCCAATAAGCGCTGCAATTATAATTAAATTCTGTTTTCCGTTATTGGTTAAATAATGCTTAAAGTCTGAGGTGGTTCGTCTTAACCTTCTTGAAAATATTAAGTTTGAATTATTCATTTTTTACTCCTTGTTTCGCGCATTGTGGCATATTTCATAATTGTTTCTTGAGTAACCTCTTCAATATCTAAAGCTGCGGTAATTCTTCCTTCGCACATAACAATAACCCTGTCGCTCAGTCTTTCAATTTCACTTAGTTCCGATGACACAACAATTACTGATTTTCCGTTTTGTGTCAGCTCTTCAATTAACGAATATATTTCACTCTTTGCACCAACGTCAATGCCTCGTGTTGGTTCATCAAAAATAAATATGTCACAGTTTTTTAGAAGCCATCTAGCAATAATAACCTTTTGTTGATTTCCGCCCGATAAACTTTTGACAGGGTGTTCCATACTTGGTGTTTTTGTTCTTAACTTACCGTTATAATATTGTGCTTTATTTTTCATTTCTTTTTTATTTAAAAATCCAAGACGTGAAAATTCATTTAAAGAAGCAATGCAGGTGTTTTCGGTTACTGATTTATCAAGTAACAGTCCATACCTTTTTCTATCTTCCGATAAATAACAAATACCATTTTTAACTGCTGTTTGCGGTGAGTC
>JAZNNZ010000206.1:0-7312 GCA_045580525.1 Acutalibacteraceae bacterium | reverse complement strand
CATCATTGATATTTAATAAATAAATTTTTGGTAGGAAAAATGGTATGAAAATAACAAGAGAGCATAGAAATCCTCCCCTATAAAACCAAAAGCACCTGAGTAATCAGGTGCTTTATTTTTTATTCTGTTACAGTTGTGGGGATAGGGCCAACATTTACAAATTGGTTAGCGCCTTTTACTATTGTAAAGGTGGCGGTAATTTCACCGCTTGCTGCTCCCATGCCACCGGGTCCCATTGGTCTTTGACCGCCCGGCATTTCTCCGCTTGGCATTTCACCATCAGGCTTTTGTGGTGGCTCTTCCCCATTTGGCAGCTCGGGTCTTTCGCCCTCGGGCTTTTGCAATATTTCTGCATTTTCACCATCTTGAGTAGGCGGTTGCATTGCCCCCATATTGCCTTCTGCGGTTTGTGCTGCAAGCTGTGTATCGCCCTGCCAGAAGGTATATTCACCTTCGGTTAGTTTGCCTGAAATTAAAAGATAGGTAAAATCGTTAGTAGGTGCATATTCGCCCACGGTTTGACCATCTTTATTTTTAAGGATATATGTGCTGTCACCCACTTGACGGGTAGCAAAGCTAAACACCGCATAGGTTTGTTCGCCACCTGCAATTCTATCTAACATATTACCGGAAGCAATAATTTCGCCACCGTTTATATAAATTCCTTTGTCAGAGTCAATTCCTGCATCTCCGCTTGTAGCACAGCCTTGCGAAATTACGGTTCCGCCATTTATTACAAGCCAACCGTTAGAATCAATACCGTCGCCTTCTCCTGTTTTACCGTTGCATAAAATATTAACGGTACCACCGTTTATTGTGGTTACAGAAATATTATCTTCGTTGGTGTTTATTCCGTCGTTACCCGAAATAATATTGATAATTCCACCATTTATTGTAAGGTGTAATTCACTGTCTAATCCTTCGTTTTGGGCATTAATATTTAAAATACCGTCACCCTTTTCGCCACCCAAAACATTCATTGTTCTTTTTGAATAAAAGGCGGCATCATATTTATGAAGCTTATCGGCGTCCTCTACCTCGGTTTTATCTTCGTTTAAAACAACGCTATCAGGCTCGTAAATACGCGCAACGTAAGAACCATTAACGTTATTTATACTACCGTCGGCAATAATTACGTTTGCACCCGCCTTTGTAGTATCAATATCTTTACTTGCAGTTGCTTCATCTTTACTGCCACATTCGTAAACGTTATAAAAAATAACCGCTGGAGCAACCGTGCAGGTAATATCAAGATTATTTAAAACCAGCGTTACAACCGCGTTTTCATCTTCTTTTGCATCTTCGCCAAGATCAACCGCAATTTGTCCAAAACTAATCTTGCCGCTTAATACGTACCTACCCGGTTTTGTAATGTGCACTACAGTATGAGCATCGGCTTCAGACTTTTCGTGTTCATCTTCTTTTTCGCCTTCGCCATAAGTAAAATCTTTGCCAGATTCATAATAAACAATATCGTTTGCCGCGTAAACCGATGCAGTATTATCATTGGTTATTGCGGCGCCATCTACTGTTATTTTTTTATCGGATAAATTAATTTTAACCCCTTCAAGCTCTACGCCTTTCGGAGTATTACAGCCCGTAAGTACAAGCATTATTGCCAAAACACACGCTAATATCTTTTTCATATATAACGCCCTTCCCTGTTTTTAATTCTATTATAAAGTTTATGCAAAAAAATTGTAAGTGCATTTTTAAAATATGAACAAAAAATAAACAAATGTGAAATAAAAAAGCACCCGAATATTCAGGTGCTTTTGTTTGTTTTTATAAATCTAATGTTAATACCTCGCCTTTTTTGGTGTAGGGGCGGTATTTTACCCCGGCGGCGTCGAACATTTTTTTAGAGGCCTTAACACCATCGGTATCGGCATATTTATCTTCTAAATAAACCACTTCTGTAATACCAATTTGAATAATTGCTTTTGCGCACTCATTACACGGAAAAAGTGTGCAGTAGCAACGGCAACCCGAAAGGTTACCGCCACGGAAATTTAAAATTGCGTTTAATTCTGCGTGGCAAACAAATGCGTATTTAGTATCTAACACCCCACCTACGCGGCTCCAGGGAAATTCTTCGTCTGAACAACCGCGCGGCATACCGTTATAGCCTACAGACATAATACGGTTTTCGTTATTAACAATACAAGCGCCAACCTGAGTTGAAGGGTCCTTACTGCGCTTTGCAGAAAGCATTGCAACCCCCATAAAATATTCGTCCCAGTTTATGTAGTCTTCCCTTTTCATAGTTTTCCCCTTATAGTAAAATTTGTTCTAATTCTTCTGCAGTACTCGCCAATGCTTTTGCGCCGCTACTAACTAATTCTTCTTTACTTCTAAATCCCCACAGTACGCCCACCGGATAAAGCCCTGCATTTACACCGGTTAATATATCCATACCGCTATCTCCCACGAAGGCACATTCGTTTGGATTTAAATTTAGTTCTTTAAGTGCCATAAGTGTAAGAGTTGGATCCGGCTTTGCGGGAACCCCGTCACGCTGACCATAAATTAAATCAAAGCTTTTACCGTAAAGCTTTTGTACAACTGTAGCCGCCATTGAATCAATTTTATTGGTTACAACCGCAACCGTTACGCCATTTTCCTTTAACTTTTGTATAAGCTGTGGCATACCACTATAGGCATAGGTATTATCGGCGAAATGAACACCATAAAATTCTAAATAACATTTTTTTACAAATGCAATATTTTCTTTTGTTGCATTTTGCTTTAAGGCTCTTTCAATCATTTTATCTGTTCCGTCTCCAACAAACATTGGATATTCCGAAACGTCGGGCTCAGAAAACCCCAGCTTTGCAATGCCGCTGTTTACTGCATTTTTAAGATCTTCTAAACTATTTGCAAGTGTTCCGTCTAAATCAAAAATAACGCCTTTGAACTTCAAAAAAAATACTTCCTTTTTTGCTTTTTTATTATTTTAACATATAAAAATTATTCCTTCAACAAAAATATTTAAAAATAACTCTTGCAAAATGAAAAGAAAGGTGCTATTATAATATGGCTATCGAATTTTTTTAAGGAGGTGCGCATAGTGGCTAAATGTGAAATCTGCAGCAAAGAAATTAAGTTTGGTATAGCTGTTTCCCACTCGCACAGAAGATCCAACAGAGCTTGGAAGCCCAACGTAAAACGCGTAAAGGCTATCGTTAATGGTACACCCCGTAGAGTTAACGTATGTACCCGTTGCCTTCGCTCCGGTAAGGTTACAAGAGCGGTTTAACACACAAAAAGCGCAACCGGTCTAAATTAACCGGTTGTTTTTTTATGTTAAATCTACTATTTGCAAAGCCTTATTTTATCTAAAATTTAGTAACATTTTTTCTTGACAAAAAGTTACATATTAGATATAATAATCTTTGCGACAAACGGAGTGTAATATGAAACTTGATTTAAGAGCAATATTTACTGGTAAAATCAAAAACCTTGAAATAAATAAGGAATTTGATATGTCACAAGAAGAGCTTGATGGGGCTTATCCACTTAAAAGTCCTGTAAAGCTTATAGGCACAATTAAAAACAGCGCCGACGTGGTAAAATTAAAGGCGAAAGTTACTGCTTTAATTGTGAAGGACTGTGACCGTTGCTGTAAAGAAACAGAAAAAGAATATACTTTTGATATTGATACTGTTTTGGTTCTTGAATTGGGTGAGAATGATGATTACGTTGAAGTGCCTTCGTATGAACTTAACCTTTACGAGTTAGTACGAAGTGAGATTATACTTAATCTACCTGTTTTACACCTATGCAGTGAAGATTGTAAGGGCATTTGCCTTTCTTGTGGTAAAAACCTTAACGAATCGGATTGTGACTGCGAAAGTAATTAAAGGAGGCGCCTAATTATGGCAGTACCAAAGAGAAAAACATCTAAAGCACGTCGTGATAAAAGACGTTCAAATTTATGGAAAATCGAAGCTCCCGCTTTAGTAAAATGTGATCGTTGCGGCGAATACAAGAGAGCTCACAGACTTTGCCCCGCTTGTGGTTACTACAACGGTCGTGAAGTTATCAAAGTGGAATCCTAACGGAACCCTTTGACAAAATAGGTTTAAAGAGGGTTAATTTTTAGCCCTCTTTATTTTTTTAAGGCGGTGAAAAAATGGTAACTATTACTGATATTGTTAAAGGCTCGAAAAGCGATAAAGCCAAAATTAAACCGGGTGACAAGCTGGTTTCTATTAACGGTAACGAAATTATGGACGTTCTAGATTACCGTTTTTATATTACCGAAAAAAATCCCGTTTTAGCTTTCGCTGACGGAAGAAAAATTAAGCTTAAATTAAAAGACTTTGAAGAAAGCGGTATGCTGTTTGAAACCTATTTAATGGACAAACAGCGTTCCTGCAAAAACAACTGTATATTTTGTTTTATTGATCAATTGCCAAAGGGTATGAGAGAGAGCCTTTATTTTAAGGATGATGACTCGCGCCTTTCATTTTTGTTTGGCAACTACATTACCCTTACAAACATTACCGAGCATGAAATAGAGCGCATTATAAAAATGCACATAAGCCCTATTAATATTTCGGTGCATACAACCAACCCAAAACTAAGATGCAAAATTATGAACAACCGTTTTGCCGGAGACAGCCTAAAGCATATTGCGCGTTTTAACGATGCCGGCATTAAAATTAACTGTCAATTAGTGCTTATGCCGGGTATTAACGACGGTGAAGAATTAAAAAGCACCCTTAAAGACCTGCTTTGTTATGAAAACGTTCAAAGCATTGCCGCAGTTAGCGTGGGACTTACCGACCACCGTGAAGGACTATACCCTTTAAACCCCTACACGAAAGAACAAGCGTCAGAAGTTATTGATATTATGGAAGAATACTATGACGGTAGGGTTTTTGCATCGGATGAATTTTATTTAAAGGCCGAAAGGCCTTTGCCAAACGCTGAATATTATGGCGAATATTGGCAGATTGAAAACGGTGTTGGAATGTACCGCTCGTTTTTAGATGAAGCAGAATTTGCGCTAAATGATATTACCCCTTCCCCCACCCTTAAAAAGACGGTGGCTACGGGTGTTTTGGCATATCCGATGATTTCACAGCTTATTGACAAAGCAAAAAATAAATGGCATAATTTAGAGTGCCAGGCGGTACAAATAGAAAATGAATTTTTTGGCAAAAATATTACTGTTTCAGGTCTTATTACCGCTACCGATATTATAAAAACACTTAAAGGCAAAAATTTAGGCGATATTTTACTATTGCCAAGCAATATGTTAAGACATGAAAAAGACAGATTTTTAGATGACCTGACGGTTGAAGAATTAGAAAAAGAATTAAATGTAAAAATTAAATTTATAGCAGAAGACGGTTATGAATTTATTGAAGCATTAGGAGAATAAAAATGGCAAAACCTGTTGTTGCAGTTGTGGGCAGACCAAACGTTGGAAAGTCTACACTATTTAACAAGTTAATAGGTAAAAGACTCAGCATTGTTGATGATACACCGGGAGTTACCCGCGACCGTATTTACGGTGACTGCGAATGGCTGGGACACAACCTTATGCTTATTGATACCGGCGGTATTGAACCAAGCGAAGGTGACGTTATATTAAGCAGTATGCGCAAGCAAGCATTACTTGCTATTGATATGGCAAGTGTTATTATTTTTGTTACAGATATTAGAACCGGCCCCGTTGCTACCGACTTTGAAGTGGCAGAAATGCTAACAAAAAGCGGAAAACCCGTTGTTTTATGTGTTAATAAATGCGATAGTGTTGGTGAACCACCATTAGAATTTTATGAGTTTTATAATTTAGGTTTGGGAGAACCCATTCAGGTTTCTGCTGCTCACGGACACGGTACCGGCGATTTATTGGATGCGGTAATTTCTAATTTAACCAAAGAAGAATTAGAAGCAGAAGATGAAGACCACATTAACGTTGCGGTTATTGGTAAACCAAACGCAGGTAAAAGTTCACTTGTAAATTACATTGCAGGTGAAGAAAGAACCATTGTAAGCGATATTGCGGGTACTACGCGTGATGCTATTGATACAATGGTAACCCACAAAGGCAAAAACTATAACTTTATTGATACTGCGGGGCTTAGAAGAAAGAGCCGCGTTGATGATAAAATTGAAAAATTCAGCATTATAAGAGCAAAAATGGCAATTGAAAGAAGCGACGTTTGCGTTATTATGATTGACGCAACAGAAGGCTTTACCGAACAAGACAGTAAGGTTGCGGGACTAGCTTTAGAAGAAGGAAAGGCCGCCATTATTGCGGTTAATAAATGGGATAAGGTTGAAAAAACCGGCGGCACAATGGACAAATTCAGAAAACAGCTTATGAAGGACTTTTCTTTTATGAGCTATGCGCCCATAATTTTTATTTCGGCAAAAACCGGTCAAAGAGTTGATAGGCTTTTCAGTCTTATTGATTTTGTATATGAACAAAGCATAATGCGTATTTCTACGGGTATGCTAAATGATATTTTGGCGGATGCCACAGCTCGTGTGCAACCCCCAAGTGATAAGGGTAAGCGTTTAAAAATTTATTATATGACTCAGGCTTCTACAAAGCCACCAACATTTGTGTGCTTTTGCAACCGCGCCGATTTGTTCCATTTTTCTTATCAAAGATATTTGGAAAATCAGATTCGCGGAACATTTGGTATGGAGGGCACACCAATAAGGTTTGTAATTCGTGAGCGTGGAGATAAAAGCGGCGATAAAAATTAGTTCCTTGGAGGCATTGTTTTGGAATTTTTATTGGGTATTTTAGCAGCAGTTATTGCCTATTTATTAGGTAGCGTTAACTTTGCAGTTATTTTTTCAAAGCTTTTTGTTAATAAAGACGTAAGAGATTTTGGCAGTCATAACGCAGGTATGACCAACACTATGCGTGTAGCGGGTGTACTCCCCGGCATTTTAACATTTTTGTGTGACGTATTAAAAGGTGTTGCCGCTGTACTTATTGGCTTTTGGCTTTTCGGCATTTGCTATAAAACCAACCAAAGTGAAATCTTTTTACCCCTTTATGGCGGTTATTTGTGCGCAGTAGCCTGTATGTTTGGTCACGTATTTCCCATTTTCTTTGGGTTTAAGGGTGGCAAAGCGGTAGCTACTTGCTGGGGTGTTATGTTAGTTTGCAACTTCCCCGCCGCAATTATTGCAATATTTGTATTTTTGCTTATGCTTTTATCAAGCAGAATGGTGTCCTTTAGCTCTATTGTAGCTACGGCCTCTATGCTTGTAACGGTGCCTAACTTTATAATGAGTGGCACAAAAGCCTTTGCTTTAAATATAAACGGACCGGTGG
>JAZNNZ010000205.1:0-1737 GCA_045580525.1 Acutalibacteraceae bacterium | reverse complement strand
GTAGTTTGTCTACCTTTATTCGTAAAACAGCACATTTTTTAATATATGCTGCTTTGGGCTTCTGTTTAAATGGAGCCGTATATAACGATTATAAAATTAGTCGTAAAGCAAGCGTATTAGTTGTTTTATGCATAGGCTTATTATACGCCGTTTTAGATGAATTGCATCAATATTTTGTACCTGGTCGCGCTATGAAGTTTTTGGATGTTTTAATTGATTTTTGTGGCGTTTTGTTTGGCGCTTTCATACTTTTTGTTATATATTATCTGACAAAAAAGGGAAGAGCTATGGATTTAAATACAGTCGATATTTATGAGCTTATTAAAAGAGATATTGGCAAAATAATACACAAAAGCAAAAATGGAATCGTTGCGCTTACTAACGATAAAGAATTACTTGTTACTACTATTGCTTCTTATGACCATTTAAAGCCGATTTTAGAGAAGAATAATATTTCACCGGATGTTTTTGTTGTTAAGGAAGAAAGCCTTAAAAACGAAATTTCATGTGTGTTTTCTGTAAATCGCAGTCTTCCGTGTTCACAGTGGGTATATACAAAATTAACTGCGCCGAACTATAAAAAGAGTGATATTAGATGCTTATCAACAGATGATGCAGATACAATTATGCAGCATTATAAATTAATTGATAATAAAGATTATCTTATAGATCGCTTAAACAATAAAATGATGTTTGGCATCTACGAAGATAATAATTTAGCAGGTTTTATTGGTGTGCATAGTGAAGGCAGTATTGGTATGCTTGAAATTTTCCCGGAGTATCGTCGCAAAGGTTATGGTTATATTTTAGAAGCATTTGTTATTGAAAAGCTTTTAAGTTATGGTTATACACCTTATTGTCACGTCGTTGAAGGTAATGATCCATCTTATAAGTTACAAGAAAAATTAGGGTATAAAAAGGCAAGTAAACCTTCAATATGGATTAATATAAACAAAAACCCGAGCGATTAAGCTCGGGTTTATTTTATTTATATCTTTTTATTTCAGTTCTTTTGTGTTCTGTGTTGCGGTGCATTTTTTCAATCTTTTCAATTACTTCTGGTTTACCCTTATTATACAGCAAATAGTTGTCAATATCGCTATATTTTACACCCATATCATCTTCATCGGTTTGTCCTTCAAAAAGACCGGCTGAAGGTGCTTTCTTAATAATAATTTCGGGTGCGCCAAGATACTTCAAAAATTCATATACTTCTGTTACTGTTAAATCAAAAATCGGATTAAAGTCGTGTCCACCATCACCCCATTTTGTAAAATAACCAACGTATACTTCACTACGGTTTCCCGTACCTGCAACAAGCATATTGTTACTTGCCGCGTATGCATAAAGCGAAGTCATTCTAAGTCTTGGTGCAATATTTGTTAGTGCCACGCTGTTTGGTGTTGCAATTTTTTTAAGCTCGTTTAAAAGTGCTGTTTTAATGGGAGTAACGTCTAGTGTTTCTGTTTTTATATCAAATTTATTTGCAACTGCAAGTGCATCTTTTGTGTCTTCTTCATAGTTGCGTTTAGAAGAACAGGGTAGAATAATACCTACTGTGTTTTCACATGCGGCTTTGCATAAAATACCAACAAGCGCACAGTCTTTACCACCGCTATTTCCAAAAACAATACCGTTAGCACCGCTTTCTTTAATAACGTTTTTAATAAACTCAACACGTTTTTCAAACTCTAATTTATAATCTCTCATATAAGCACCTCTAATATAATTTTAAAC
>JAZNNZ010000204.1:0-3258 GCA_045580525.1 Acutalibacteraceae bacterium | reverse complement strand
ATAAAGCCTAAAGTGTCCACGCTTTTTGCAGTTTGCACAAAAAATTGTTTGCCATAAAAGTATATGCTTTTTAGTCTTTACAAAGAAGAGAAAAAGGTATAAAATAAAAGTGTATGTATTAATATAATTTAATTTATTAGGAGACGAATTTTTTGGGTACCACATTTTTTACAACCTTAGAACAAATGATTGTTATGTTCTCTTTTACCCTTATTGGTTTTATTTTGGGTAAAAGCGGAAAATTAAACAGCAAGGCTACAACCAATCTTGCAACCTTGCAAACAAAGGTATTTTTACCTGCAATGGTTTTTTCAAGCCTTTCGCAAAACTTTACCATAGATAAACTTGGCGCAGGTGCAAGACTTATATTGTTAAGCTGTTGCTTTATGGCTGTGCTTATGGTTATAGGCAAACTTCTTGCCAAGCTTTTTTCTAAAGATATTGGCATCAGAAATATGTACACCTACTATTTAACCTTTTCAAACTTTGGTTATTTAGCATACCCCGTTGTGGGCGCGGTGTTTGGCGAACAAGCCCTTTTAGACCTTATTATTTTTACAATTCCCACAAACGTTATAATGTCTACTTATGGCTATGCACTTTTCTCTAAAGAAAAGAATCTGTTTAAAAACCTGCTTAGTCCCCTTATGATTGGTGTATTTCTTGGTATAATTGTTGGTGTTACGGGACTTGGCGCATTTATGCCAAGCGTTGTAACTAAAATTTTAGATATGGCGGGTAATACAACCGGTATGAACAGTATGATTTTAACCGGTCTTGTGCTTTCCGGCCACAACCTAAAATCTTTATTCAATAAACCCAAAGGTTATATTGCTTCGTTTATAAGACTAATTGGTATAACCGCCGTTATTGTACCAATTGCCGCATTAATAGGACTTAGAAATCATGAGCTTATTGGTGTTGCGGTGCTTTGTGCAATGCCCGGCGGCGCAAATTCCCTTGTTTTCTCGGTTGAAAACGGACTTGACGGTTTTGAAGCCGCAAGAAGCTGCACCATTTCTAATATTGGCGCAATTATAACCGTACCGCTGGTGTTTGGCGCCCTTTCTGCATTGGGGTTAGTATAATGAAGGTTTTAGCCATTTGCACAGGTAACACCTGCCGCAGTCCTATGATTATGGGGCTACTTAAAAAGCTGTACCCCGAACTTGAGGTTGATTCGGCGGGAATTTACGCTTGTGAAGAAGAAATAAGCGAAAATTCAGTAAAGGCATTGCAGGAAGAAGGCATTGATTTAAGCGGTTATATTTCAAAACAATTAACACCCGATATGCTTGAAGATTTTGACGTAATTTTATGCGCAACCGCTTCACACAAAGAAATGCTTAAAAGTTTTTTAACTAATAAACAGGTTTATGTTCTTGACTGCCCAGACCCGTTTGGAGCAGATCTTGACACCTATATTAAAACAAAGGATTATTTACTGCAAAAATTAAAGGAGATTTCTTTTGATTAAGGTTTTTACAAACAAAGACGTTGATGCAAAAAGTCTTAATAAAATTGAAAAAGAATGCTTTTCTGCTCCGTGGAGTGAAGAGTCTTTTCTTTCTGCAGAAAACACACGCTTTTACGTTTATTTTAAAAACGATATTGCGGTTGGCTACGTTGGTATATACTCCGTACTTGACGAAGGCTATATTACCAATATTGCTGTATTAAAAGAGTACCGCAAAAGCGGTATTGCTTCTAAACTTTTAAGTGAGCTTATAAATAGTGAAAAGGCTTTAAGCTTTATAAGTTTAGAAGTGCGTGTCAGTAACACCGCCGCAATAAATTTATATAAAAAGTTTGATTTTTTAAAAGAAGGCGAAAGAAAAGCCTTTTATTCTAACCCGCGCGAAGACGCGTTGATTTTAACAAGGAGGCACAAAGCTTGATAATTTTAAGTGTTGAATCTAGTTGTGACGATACTTCTATTGCTATAACACGCGGCCGCGAAGTGCTTTCTATTAAAACCGCTTCGCAGGTGGATGAGCATCAGCTTTATGGCGGCGTAGTTCCCGAAATTGCTTCGAGAAGGCATTTAGAAAATATTTCGGCTCTTGCTCGTATTGCTTTAGAAGAAGCAAAATTAAAAAAAGAAGATATTGAAGCAGTAGCGGTTACAAACCGCCCCGGCCTTATTGGTGCACTGCTTGTTGGTGTTAATTTTGCCAAAGGTCTTGCGGCTTCTTTAAACCTGCCGTTAATCCCCGTGCACCATCTACGCGCACACATTGCGGCAAGTTATATTTCTAACAGCGAACTTAAGCCACCCTTTATTTGTCTTATGGTTTCAGGTGGGAACACCGTAATTGTAAAGGTTACAGATTATAATAAATATGAAGTTTTGGGTGGCACCAGGGATGATGCGGCGGGTGAATGCTTTGATAAAGCGGCACGCGCTATGGGACTTAACTACCCGGGTGGCGTTATGCTTGATAAAATTGCAACCACTCCCGACCATAAAAAATACCCGCTACCCACACCAAAGGTAGAAAATAACGAGCTTGACTTTTCTTTTTCGGGATTAAAAACCGCGGTTATTAATTTAATACATAATGCCAATCAAAAGGGTGAAGAAGTGGATGTGCCGGTTCTTGCGGCAACCTTAAGAAATAAGGTGTGCGATATACTAATTTCCAGAACCTTACTTGCGGCAGAAAAAGAAAACATAAAAACCCTGGTTATTGCGGGGGGCGTTTCGGCAAATTCAGAACTTAGGGAACGCTTTTTAGAATTAAAAGATTATAAAGTATATATGCCAAAGCTGCAGTTTTGCGGAGATAATGCGGCAATGGTGGGCGTGGCGGCCGCTTTTGAAGAAAAACGTGCGGATTTAAGCCTTAACGCTTACGCCACTATGGAAATAGATCAATAGTTTTTGGGGGAATAAGAAAATGGAGCTATGGAGCAGCGCACATCTTAAAACCTTACCGATAGCCATTTTGGTTATGCTTATTGTAGCAATTATTTTAAGAAAGTTTTTAATTAATAAACCGCTTAAAATTAGAACAATTCCGTTTTTAGTAGTTTCTGCAATTTTGTTTGTACTTGAAATTTTTAAGCAGGTACTTTCTTTTGCGGATGGAGAATACGATCTTTATCACATACCGCTTCATTACTGCAGTATTTTAATATTTGTGCCGCTATACGCCGCGCTTTATGTATATTTTGGTAAAAAAGAAAAGCAAAATAAGGTTATGGGCGTTGCCATAGCAACCACCACCGCAACAGCGCTACTAACCGTTATTTACC
>JAZNNZ010000203.1:0-6289 GCA_045580525.1 Acutalibacteraceae bacterium | reverse complement strand
TACAAGTAAATAAATATTTATTTTAAGACAAAAAGTGCAAAAGTGGGTGCGAAATGCAAGAAACCTTCAGAGAAACAAAAAAAGATATAGTTTTTACCGTTAATAAAGAACTTAATTTTCCGGCGCACATTCACGAAGATATAGAGCTTGTGTTTGTAATGAATGGTGGCGGACAAGCCTTTTGTAACGGCAAAGCCTATACTTTGAAAAACAATTCTTTTTTTCTGGTATTTCCAAACCAGGTGCATCATTATATAAACTGCAAAGCAGGGGAGTATCTGCTTTTAATAATTAAACCCGATGTGTTGTTGCATTATAGTGGACTTTTTTCTTCACGTGAAGCAAAAATACCACTTTGCAATAATGTGGATAGTTCCACAATAAGCCTTATAACAACCCCGTTAGAAGAATTTAAAGGTGAAGGCTTAAGTCCAATTATAGATGGCTATTTAACCGCCTTTTTTGGTAAACTTTTAAAGTTTTATGATTTTGAAAAAAGCGTGGCCCCAAGCGATACCACCATTAAAATTTTAAATTATTGCAAAAAGCATTATTTAAATAATATAACGGTAGAAGAGGTTGCCAAAGCGCTTAACATTAGTCGCAGTTCCGTATCGCACATTTTTTCTTCAAAATTAGGTGTGAATTTTTGTGATTATATAAATTCGTTACGTTTAAATCTTGCAACTACCTTTTTGCAAGAAGATAATTATTCCATTACAGAAGTGGCTATGCAGTCGGGTTTTTCCACCGTTCGTACTTTTAACCGTGCATTTATAAAAGAATACGGTATAACACCCAGTCAATATAAAAAGAATAAAAAATAAAAGCGAGATGAAATTTCATCTCGCTTTCTTTTATTTAATAGAATTTTTATAACCCTTAATAACGTTTTCAATCGTAGAATTGTTTTTAACGTTGTGATACATTTGTGACGAACGCCAACTATCAGTGTTAATAGAAGGATCGAATCCGTTGAAAATGTTAGAGTCATAGTCGTTACAGCTTGCAGTACCGTGATATAGCTCACCATATTGCTCCCAGGTTGTTTTACCGTTCGCATCGGTTACTTGTGTGAATACTGCAACGTAAACGTTTTTAATGTTTGACCACATTGATAAACTATCGGGTGTCATATAAAGGGTATATTCAATGTCGCCATCGCCATCTAAATCTTTTTCCTTAATCATACAAGTAAGGTCGGTCTTTTCAAGCTTGCCTGTATCAGGATCGGCCAACATTAGATTTAGATTTCCTGCAAATAGTTCGCCTAAAACCTTGCTATCGTTATCGGAACTACCAACAACGTTACCAACGTAAGAACCGGTAGAACTGCTTTGGTCCATAATACCATCAAGTCTTGCATAGTCTTCAGGTGTGTTTAAAATTTTCTTAAAGGCTTCTAAAGCGCCGTCAACAGGTGTGGTAATATGTTCAGGACTAATTTCATCAAATGGTTTAAAGATGAAATTTAATACGGAATTTAAGGTCGCATTAGAAAAATCGGTTGCATTTTCTGCAAACTTAAAGGTAATTTCATATTGGTGTGTTTGTTGCGGATGAATTCTTGTTATATCACTTGCCATAACACCGTCAACCGTGTAAGGACGTTTAAGGTTATCAAGTGTATAGGTGATATTTGTATTGTCGTAATCGGCCGCAGTACTAATAACACCGTCAAAGCCTTGCACTACTTTTGAGTTATTAAATACGGTAATGCGAAATGTAAGTTCTGTTCCTTTAGGGACAGTAACCGAGCTTGTTAAAATGCTTTTTGTATAATCGGTGTTTGTATATGTGCCACTACCCGAAAGATAATCCACGTCAATAATATACACAATTTCGGGATAGTCAAAATCAACAACCGAGGTGGGTAAATCCTTTTGCGCGGGATTTACATAGTCTTCGGTGTATTTAAAAGTGGCGTAAACTCCACCGGTTGTAAGAACTAACATAAGGCATAAAAGCAAGGGTACAATTCTTTTAATCATCATTGCGGCCTCCCGTTAAGGCAACCTCAAGTTCTTTTTTTACCTCTTCTTTTTCTTCTTTTTCTAAACAAAGAGCAAGTCGTTTGTTTCTTGCATCAGAAAGCTTTTTGTCAAGCAATGGTGTTGCAATCATTGTGAAAACAATAAGTAAAGTACATAGCCAGCCGGCGGGAGATTGCATAAATAAAATAAAACTTCCAATAAACGGTGTGCGGTCTCCGCGGTAAATTGCCTTCATTTGTTTATAAAAAACAGGGAAGCGGTCTGCCGCTTCAACAGCGTCGCCCTGAAGTTTAAAGTGGCGGCAATCGGGATGAGCTTCGTTTGGTTCTTCAATTTCAACAATACGGTGAATAATAAGCATACCGTCTGTTTCATAAACAACAATATCGTAAAGCTCTAAATCCATTTCGTCGGGTAGCTTTTCAGTACGAATTAAATCAAAGGTTTTAATTTGATCGTTTAAATCATTCTCTTTTAAATAGGTGTTTTTTGGATTTTTTGTTTCCATTGATGCTGTTTTAACAACACGGTAGGTGGGCAAAAGTCCACAGCAAGAATTCTCGGTGCATTGAATTACAATGGAAGAAATAAGCATAACAATAAATACCAAGCAAACCGCACCCGAAACAGCACAGTCTAAAATTTTGGCATATTTACTTGAAGTCTTCTTTGTTTGTCTTTTCTTATGCTCATCTAAAATGGTTTGGTCTTCAACACCGTGGTTAATAAGTTTTAAGCTTAATTTGGTAATAATGCTAACACAAACAACCGAAAGTGTTGTTAACATAACGAAAACAATAAAGCACAATATAAAGACGTAAATATCATAATCTGTCATTTCAAATACCTTGCTTTTGTTTTTTTGCTTTATAGCACTCAAACCTGAATCGTTTATTTTATGCAAACTTTATTATTAAGACGGTTCAGGCTTCAATACTATTGCTAAAGGCAAGGGGAATGTTGCCCCTTGCCTTTTTGTTTTGTTTTTAAACTTTAAATTAGGAAATAATACCGTCTGTTACACGTGCAACAATGTTGCCTTTCATAGCTTCGCGGAATGCATCGTGCTCAGACTTTAAGTCAAGCTTAAAGGTTTGAGAAAGCTTGATTTGCTCTTTTAAAGCAGCCTCGTCTAGAGTGTAGGTAAATGTACCGTCAGCTTGTTTTGTCCAAGTAACGTTAACATCTAAGTCACCGTCAGAAGTATCCTTTAAAACAAAGATATCTTTAGCAGTACCGTTTTCATCATAGTTGCCTTCAGCATCCATCTTGTATTGCATTGTTGTAGTTGTTCCAAAATATAATTCAGAAGGAACAGCTTCTTCTTTAACCTTTTGTGGTGCGTTTGTTGCAGGTGTAAAGGTAACTGTTAGGTGAATTGGTTGACTGTCGTTAGCAGAGAAAACTAATTCAGCTTCGTGAGCGTCGTTAGCTTGGTCAACAGTTAAAGCAAGGTTGCTTTCAATCTTGTATGTACCGTTAGAGCCAACAAACTCAGCATCAGCAATAGTAACCTTTGCTTCTGCAAATGCGTCAGCAATGTCGTCAGTTAGTGCATAAGACCATGTAGCATAAACGCCGCCGATGGTTACGCAAAGTAAAAGTGCAATTAAAATACTTAACTTTTTCATATTCTTTTCTCCTTTAGTGTAATAAAGTTTGCATTTTTATTTTACTCCTATAAAATTTATATGTCAAGTGCCATAAATATAATAACTATACTTATATTTTAAATTCGCCAAATCTTGACATTTATTTCTTATTAGAATAAAATAAAAGCATAAAAAAAGAGGAGAGCGTTATGAAAAAATTAATAGCGATTATTTTATCTATTATTATAGTTTTTAGCTTTGCTTCCTGCGGTGCGGCACAAGAGGGTTGGTACACAGAAGGCGAAATTTCTATAACCCAAAAAGAAGTAGAAACCATTGTAAATAGTGAGTTTTCTGCGCCCAAAAATGTTATTTTAATTATTGGTGACGGTATGGGCCCTAACGATATTACACTAGCCGAAGAACATTTAGAAGAAGTTTATGATTTTGGACTTGTATTAAACCAAATTAAAAATCACGGTCTTTGCACAACCCACTGCGCCGATAATGAAATTACCGATTCTGCCGCAGCGGGAACCGCACTTTCTACCGGTACAAAAACCAATAAAAGCTATATTGGTAAAGACGTAAACGGTAACGACCTTAAAAATATTTCTGAAATTGCACGTGAAGAAGGTAAAAAGGTGGGTATTATTACCGATGAAGTCCTTTCGGGTGCAACACCCACAGCATTTGTGGTTCATAACATTGACCGCGATAACCGTAAAGAGCTTATAAATTCAATGGTAAAGTTTAAACCTGACGTTCTTATGTGCGCAGGTTATAACGACGTTTATGCTCCGCTGGATACCGAAGGCCGCGATATTTTTACTAACGAATATTTAGTTGCAAGAGATTTTACTAAATTTACCGAAGTGCTAGACACCGATAAAGAAAATACCAAGCCTTTCTTTGGATTTTTAAACAGATATTCTTCTAACGCTTCATATAATCTTGCAAATTGTGCAGAGGTGGCCTTTAAGCGTTTAAATAACGAAAACGGATTTTTCCTTATGATTGAAAGCTCCGGCACAGATAAATACGGTCACGATAAGCACATTAACGGTAAATTAAACAGTGTTGTAACGCTGGACCGTACGGTAGCTGCGGCATTAAAGTTTATGAAAGAAAATCCCGATACGCTACTGGTAATTACATCTGACCACGAAACCGGCGGAATTAAAATGCCAACCGATAATAAAATTAGTAACGATTTATTTACTACTGATTATCATACCGCAACCCCCGTTCGTGTTTTTGCTGTAGGTTATGGCACAGAATACTTCAGCGGCAAAACGGTAGATAATACCGACATCGCAAAATTCTTAATTTCAGCCGTTAAAGGCGAATAAAAATAAAATATAGCAGAAATAGGGGAAGATTATGGATTTTTTAACTGCCGCGTTTGGCATATTCTTGCTTGTTACAGTGGTTATAAATTATATTCTTAAAGGTAATTTAAGAATTGTTGGATTATTGCTTGCAAGTTTTGTTTTCTATTACATAGGCGCCAATGAATATATTATACTTTTATTTGCGCTGATTATAATTGCGTATTTGTTTGGTATTTTATTGGGTAAATTCAAGAAGCGTGTAATTTATATTATAGGCACTTGCAGTATACTTGTTTCTTTAATATATTTTAAATACACCGCTTTTTTAGTAGATATATTAAGACAAATTACGGCTGGTGGTATTGCGTTTGAAATTGGGAAAATAATAGCGCCACTTGGTATTTCTTTTATGACATTTCAGGCAATATCCTATTTGGGTGATATTTATTATGGAAAAATAAATGCTGAAAAAAATCCCTTAATAGTAGCGCTATTTGTGTGCTTTTTCCCGAACGTAACATCAGGACCAATTCAAAAAGCTAAAAATTTCTTGCCAATGATTAAAAAAAATGCAATATTTGATTATGAGTTGGTTCGTCACGGAGTAATGTTGTTTGCTTTTGGCGCATTACAAAAATTTTATATATCTGATAAACTGGCGCCAATGATTAATAATATGCAAACAGCATTTTTGCAGGAACAACACGGTGGATTTCACTATATGTTTTTTGCATTTGTTTATGCAATTTATCTTTATTCTAATTTTAATTCTTATTCTGATATGGCAATTGGCGTTGCTGAAATTTTAGGACTTCGTTACTCTCCCAATTTTAAAAGACCTTATTTATCACAATCAATTAAAGAGTTTTGGCAAAGATGGCATATTTCATTGAACTCGTGGTTTGTAGATTATGTATATATTCCGCTTGGCGGAAGCAGAAAAGGGAAATTAAGATATTATATCAATATAATGTTGGTTTTCTTTTTAAGTGGCTTATGGCATGGTGCAAGCTTACATTTTATAGCTTGGGGTTTGTTAAATGGCGTTTATCAAATTGTCGGTAATTTAACAGCAAATATACGCGAAAAAATTTATGGAATTTTAAGAATAGACAAGTCATCAAGGCTTGTTGTGCTGTTTAAACGTTTGTGTGTTTTTTATTTAATTTCGGTTTCTTGGATATACTTTACTATTCCCGGAGTTAAAAAAGGCACCAGGATGATTCTCTCTATGTTGCTTCCATCAATAGATTCTTTGTTAGACGGCTGGATTTTTGCCCAGTTTGAATCTGAAATTACAATGATTACTATAATTTGCACGTTGATTATTTTTGCTGTAATACAAATTATGCGTGAAAAGCAATCAGTA
>JAZNNZ010000202.1:0-3962 GCA_045580525.1 Acutalibacteraceae bacterium | reverse complement strand
GCCACTTACGGCTGTTAATGTACTATAGGTTTCGGTGTCTGCCGCTGGGGACACGATATTATTTGTGCCCATTGAAATCCAGCCATCGGTATCACCAAGATCTTTATTGGTAGCAAATGTACCCGTAGCATAGCTGTCAAAGTTTTCATTAACAACATAAGTTGTTGCAGCTGATGCGGGTAATGTAAACACTACCGAGATTGAGGTGATGACCATAAGCAAACTAAGGAATACTGATAATGCTTTTTTCATCTTTGTTTTCACTCCTATAATTTATAAGATGTTTTATGCCCAAAGACCGCTTTACCTTAAAAATGGGTATAACGATACTAGGGTATATTAACACATAAACATTATAATTCAAATTTTTGTAAATTGCAACAACTATTTTTAAGTTTTTAAAAATATTTTATGATAATTGTGCAAGTTAATGTTTTTTTACCAATATATTGTGGTTTTGGGGCCTTATATTATATGTATATATATAATAATATAGCTTTATTATATTTTTTAATTACCTTTTTTTAATTTAAAAGCGCAAAAAACGGAACACCACAAAGTGTTCCGTTTATATTTATATTTATTTTTATTCAATTACACAGCTTAACAGGTTGTAACCAAAGGTGCTGTTTTCGTTCTTTACAAATACTGAAGTGGCGCTTACCGGTTCTTCGATAGAATCGTGCGTATTAAAGATAACCTGGGAAACCACCGTATAATATTCGCCATCAAAATCAATTGATATTACGGTGTGGTCTGCGCGGTCAAAACCCTTTGGAATATAATAGAAATATTCTTCTGACATATAGGTGGGATTATATGCCGCTTCGTTAATAACGATACCGTAAAAATCAAGCATATATTCTGCAACGCGGGTTTTAAGCAGACGTCCTTCTGTGGCCTCGGGTAAAAGGGCAATCATGGTGCCTTCAATTAAATCAAAGTCAGACACAAAGGCGTCATTATATATATAATTAAGGTTGAGCATTTTTGTGAAGGCGGCGGTTTCTTCTTCGAAAGGAACAACCACATCAGAAGAAACGGGTTCTTCGTGCATTTTTTCATCATAAACCGCTGAAATTGAGCCTATAAGACTAAGACACAACACCAACACCGAAAACAACGTAATAATTTGTTTTTTCATAAAACGCACCCTCTTTCTTCTCTCTAATAATATTATATTAGAAAAGCACAAAAAAGTCGTTTCAAAACAATTACAGTTTGATTTCAATTTGGTTACATATTATTACAAATATGATACTTTTGCAGATAAAAAAAGAGCATTCAAAACGAATGCTCTCTTTATTTTAATATGTGGTTGCTTGTAGGTCTGAATTTGTTACAATCTTCTTAACGTTAAAGCGGTCAACCGCAAAATCGTTAACGGTTACGTCTAATTCGTCGGTTAATTTCTTTAAGGTTTCGGTGTGTTCGGTGTCCTTTAAAATATGAAGAATTTCTTCGGTAAGGTTATTTAGATAATATTCATCAGAATTTAAATCTAACTTAACAACTAAAGTGTAGCTGGTATCTTTAATTTCTAAAACCTTAATTTCATTTAATTCCATTGCTTTAATAGCTGTGAAATTATCGTTAGGGTTGGAGCTTTTGCTGCCGCCAATGATAGATGCAAAAATATCTTTGGGCTTTTCTACCCCTTCTTCTACCTTTTCGGCTTCTTTAATTTGCTCATCGGTAATTTTGTTATATTTTATATAAATTTCTTTAAAGGTCTTTTTGCCCGATTCAATATCTGCTTTATAGCCTTCAAACTCTTTTTTAAGAGCTTCTTTATCGGCATCCTTCATATCGCTTGAAATAGTGCCTTCAAGAGCATATGCTAAAACGTAGTTGCTTTCTAAAGCTTTTTTGATATCTTCTTTAGAAACTGCCTTTTCGCCATTTTCACCATAAACGCTCATAAAATATTCATCGGCCATCATGCTGTAAAGAACGGTCTTTTTATATGTGTTAAGGCTGATGGAATTAGCTTCGTACAACACGCCAAGACCATAGCTGTTCCAATAATATTCGGCCATTTCATCGGCTTCTTTTTTAACTTCATCAGAAATCTTGTATTTACCTTCTGCTAAAAGCTTGTCTAACACTAAATATTGTTTACATAGCTCAATTGCAGTATCTTTTACATAGGTAACAAAATCTTTGCCTTCAATTGTTTGCTTATAATAGTCTTCATCGGTTGAAAGTGTAACGTTATTAGCCGATGCATTTTCATAAGCAATATTTCTTGCTTCTTGATCAGCGTTAATAAGCGCACTTAAATATACCGCTGCGGTAATTGAATGCTCACCAGAAGACAAAGCAACCTCATCTTTTTTATGACAAGCGGTAAGGCTTAAAACCATAACCACAACTAAAATTAAGCTTAAAAGCTTTTTAATGTTTTTCATAAGTAATCCTCCAAGAAAATCTAACAAAAAATATTATACATTATTTAATTTAAAATGTAAAGTTTAAAATAAAGCAAAACCGTTTGGCTTTATTGTAATTTTACCACAACAAAAATCGCAATTTTCTTTTAACAGTATTGTTTTGACGTTTAAGATTAAATCTTCACCGCTTAAATTGACCGCCGCGGTAAGCGTTTTGTTTTTATATTTACGGTTAAAAATTACTACACCCTTTTCAGCCTTTATAAATTCAACAAAACCGCACTTTAACTCTTTGCGGGTATTTTTAAGCTTTGTTAAAGACTTAAAGAAATCCAAAAGCGGATTATCTTGGGTTTTTGACCAGTCAAAAAAGCTGCGGCAAAACGGATCTTCATAGCCTTCGGTGCCAATTTCGTCACCATAATAAATGCTTGGCATTCCGGGTAACATAAACTGCAAAAACGCAGCTATCTTTAAAAGATTTTGAGCATTGGTGAGTTCGGATTTACTCATTTTATAGGCCGCTCTAACACCTTTTTCTTCTATTTGCTTATTGTTTAAAGCAGTAAGTATTCTTACGGTATCGTGGGTAGAAAGCATATTCATTAAAGCGTGAAGTACTTCTTTAGGGTAATTTTCGGCTATAGTCATAACCGTATTCATAAAACCGCTACCGTCATCTTTACCTAAAACAAAATCTATAACAGCGTCTTTAAAGGGGTAGTTCATAACGCTGTCTAATTCACCGGCTGTAAAATATTCTCTGCGCTTATTATAGCTTATTTTATTAGATGCATCTTCCCAGACTTCACCAAGCAGTAACGCATTTTTATTTATTTTCTTTAAGCGGTTGCGCAAAGCCAAAATAAATTCATCCGGCAATTCATCGGCAACGTCAAGTCTGAAACCGTCTGCGCCCAAATTTAACCAATGGGCAATAACGCTGTCTTCATCATAGATTATATAATTTAAAAATTCTTCGCTTAACTCATTAACACAGGGTAATGTCTTTATACCCCACCAAGAATCGTACTCACCGTTAGACTTTAAAGTAAACCAATTTTTATATAAAGAATTCGGGTTGGATTTTACCCCTGTGCCAAACTCATTATATTCATCAAAATAAATGCTGCGATTGCCTGTGTGTGAAAAAACACCGTCTAAAATTATTTTTATGTTTAGTTTGTGCGCCTTTTGGCAAAGCTTTTTAAAATCTTCTTCACTACCTAATAGTTCATCAATTTTTTTATAATCGGTAGTGTCGTAACGGTGGTTGGAAAAGGCTTTAAAAATTGGATTTAAATATATAACACCAACGCCAAGCTTTTTTAAATATGGTAATTTTTTTATAACTCCTTTAATGTTGCCACCGTAAAAACCGTTGTTTTGCACCTCTCCCGTATCATCGGGTAAAAAGTGCGGTATTTCTTTTGTATTGTTAATTAAATAATAAGGCTCCTGCTTACCAAAAGCAGATAATATTTCTTCTTTATAAAAACGGTCGGGGAAAATTTGATACATTACGCGGCCACAAAAATCTTTTGGTACTGTAAATTCTTGCGGTATTAC
>JAZNNZ010000201.1:0-8227 GCA_045580525.1 Acutalibacteraceae bacterium | reverse complement strand
GCACAATAATATCAGATGGCAAAAAGGAAAGGATAATATAGAATTAAAGCGGATGTTTTAGTTTTTACTTATTTTAATCTTTTTGCCATCAAATTATTAAGGAGTGTGACTAAAGTGAGCGAACAAAACAAGAATAAGAATTCTAAAAACAGTAAGAACTCAAAGAATTCTAAAAATAAGAGCGATAAAAACAGCAAATAGTTTGTAAAAAGCATAAAATTAGTGTTATTTTTTTACAGACACCCAACATCTTGGGTGTCTGTTTTTTGTTGTAAAAAAATTTATAAAAAAATTGGAAAATTTCGCTTGACAACTTGAAAATATTAAAGTATAATTATAAACTGCAATAATGATGGGTGCATATACGCCTAACCAATTTTTTATAGATGGTTTTGTGCCAAAAAAAGCACCAAAAATGCAATAAAAATTAGGCAAAAATACAGTATTTTATACCGTAAAAAATTAAGGAGTGATTAAAGCCTATGGCGCCAAAAAAGGTTAAACTTGGCAATAACGAAAGAATGAGCTTTTCAAAAATTGATGAAGTTATTGAAATGCCCAATCTTATAGAGGTTCAAAAGGACTCTTATAAGTGGTTTATTGACAAGGGGCTAAGGGAAGTTTTTGAGGAAATGTCCTCAATCAAAGATTTTAGCGAGAATTTAGAGCTTAAATTTACAACAGATTACAAGCTGGATGATACTCCTAAATACAGCGTTATTGAATGTAAAGCAAGAGATGCCACATATTCTGTTGCGTTACGCGTAAAGGTACAGCTCTCTAATAAGGAAACCGGCGAAATTAAAGAAAGTGAAGTTTTCTTAGGAGAAATTCCGCTAATGACAGACAGCGGCACCTTTGTTATTAACGGTGCAGAACGTGCGGTTGTTTCACAGTTGGTTCGTTCACCTAGCTGTTATTATGAATTAGATGACAAAACCCGTCCGCCAAGAGTATTCTTGCGCAGCACCATTATTCCAAACCGCGGTGCTTGGATTGAATGCGAAGCAGACGTTACAGAAGCTGTAGACCATGAGCCTATCTATGTAAAAATTGATAAAAACAGACGTTTCCCTCTTACAACATTTGTAAGGGCTTTAGGTGCATTTTCTTCATGTATTGAAGAAGAAAGAAAGGCTATGGAAGCAGGTCTTCCTAACCGTTACCTATGGGCAAAGGGAACCTACGTTGAAGATGCTTTAAATTTAAATGGCGATATTGAAAACACATTAGGCTTTGACGAAAGAATTTCAGCTACCTTTGAAAAGGATACCACCAAAACAGCATCTGACGCTATTATTGAAGTTTATAAAAAGCTTCGTCCCGGTGAACCTGCAACAGAAGAAGGTTCTGCAAACTACTTAAGACAGTTATTGTTTGATAGCCGCCGCTATGAGATTTCTCGCGTTGGTCGTTACAAATATAATAAAAAGCTTTCAATAGTTGATAGAGTTATCGGCTTTGAATTAACACGCCCTGCTGTTTGTCCTATGACAGGTGAAATTTTATTTGATGCAGGTACCATAATGGACAAAGAGTCTGCAACAGTTTTACAACGCAAGGGTGTTAAAGAGGTTTATATCGTAATTCCTGAACTTAACGATAAAGAGTTTAAGGTAATTTCTAACGATATGGTTCCACTTGATGCATTCGTTTCTGAAAAGGTTTATAACGAATGTAAAACAGTTATTAATGAAATGGTTTCTTTCCCCGTTTTACAAGAAATTTTAAATACTTGTGACAAAGAAAAAGACCTTATTAATATGATTATTGAAAATGCTGACAACCTAATGCCAAAACACATTACCGTGTCTGACATTATTGCAAGTATTAACTATTTTGTTGGCATTCCTTACGGTATTGGCAAAAACGACGATATTGACCACTTAGGCAACCGTCGTATCCGTTCTGTTGGTGAATTACTACAAAATCAATTCAGAATTGGTTTTAGCAGAATGGAAAGAACCATCCGTGAAAAGATGACTCTTATGGCGCAGGAGCCCGATAATATCACTCCGTTAGCACTTATTAACGCACGTCCCGTAGGGGCTGCAATTAAAGAGTTCTTTGGTTCCAGTCCATTATCACAATTTATGGACCAAACCAACCCACTTTCAGAATTAACCCACAAACGTCGTCTATCTGCGTTAGGCCCGGGCGGTCTATCCCGTGACCGCGCATCCTTCGAAGTTCGTGACGTTCACTATACACACTATGGTCGTATGTGTCCTATCGAAACACCTGAAGGACCCAACATTGGTCTTATTTCATATCTTGCAACCTATGCAAGAATTAACGAATACGGTTTTATTGAAGCACCTTACAGAAAGGTAGATAAAGAAACCGGACGCGTACTTGATGAAGTTGTTTATATGACAGCCGATGAAGAAGACGAATATGTAATTGCTCAGGCTAACGAACCGCTAGATAAGAACGGTAAGTTCAAAAACTCTAAGGTTAACGTTAGATTCCAAGACAGATTTATGGAAGTTCCCGCTTCTAAAGCAGACTTTATGGACGTTTCTCCTAAGATGGTTGTATCTGTTGCAACAGCAATGATTCCTTTCTTAGAAAATGATGATACCAACCGTGCTCTTATGGGTTCGAACATGCAGAAGCAGGCAGTTCCACTACTAAAAACCGAAAACCCAATCGTTGGTACAGGTATGGAATACAAAGCTGCAGTTGACAGCGGTGTTGTAGTGCTTGCTGAAGCCGACGGTGAAGTTAGACGTGTTGATGCAAACAAAATCGTTATTCGCGAAAAGGGTGGCGATTTAAGAGAATATGAACTAATTAAGTTCTTACGTTCTAACCACGGTACCTGTATTAACCAACGCCCAATTGTAAAAGAAGGCGAAAAGGTTGTTAAAGGCCAGGTTATTGCTGACGGTCCTGCAACTTCTAACGGTGAAATCTCTCTAGGTAAGAATGCTTTAATCGGCTTTATGACCTGGGAAGGTTACAACTACGAAGACGCTGTTTTAATTAACGAAAGACTTGTTCGCGATGACGTTTATACTTCAATTCATATTGAAGAACACGAATTAGAAGCAAGAGATACTAAACTTGGAGCCGAAGAAATCACAAGAGATATTCCAAACGTTGGTGAGGATGCTTTAAAAGATCTTGATGAACGCGGTATTATCCGTATTGGCGCAGAAGTTCGTTCAGGCGACATTCTTATCGGTAAGGTTACACCTAAGGGCGAAACCGAGCTTACCGCTGAAGAAATATTACTTCGTGCCATCTTTGGTGAAAAAGCAAGAGAAGTTAGAGATACTTCTTTACGTGTTCCTCACGGTGAATACGGTACAGTTGTTGACGTTAAAATATTTACCCGTGAAAATTCAAGCGAATTATCTCCGGGCGTAAATATGGTTGTTCGTGTATATATTGCTCAAAAGAGAAAGATCTCTGTTGGTGACAAGATGGCCGGTCGTCACGGTAATAAGGGTGTTGTTTCACGTATACTACCAAGTGAAGATATGCCATTCTTAAAAGACGGTACACCGCTTGATATTGTTTTAAACCCACTAGGCGTTCCTTCTCGTATGAACATCGGTCAGGTATTAGAAGTGCATTTAGGCTATGCCGCTAAAGCATTAGGCTGGAAGGTATGTACCCCTGTATTTGACGGTGCACACGAAGCAGATATTCACGAATGCTTTAAAAAGGCCAAAATCATCAACGGTGAATACGTTGATAGACAAGAAGGCGAACACGAAATTGACGAAAGCAAGATCGACGGTAAGTTCACTTTATATGATGGTCGTACAGGTGAAAAGTTTGATAACCCCGTAACAGTAGGTTATATGTATTACCTAAAACTCCATCACTTAGTTGACGATAAGATTCACGCTCGTTCAACCGGTCCATACTCATTAGTTACACAACAACCTTTGGGTGGTAAAGCTCAATTTGGTGGTCAGCGTTTCGGTGAAATGGAAGTTTGGGCACTTGAAGCTTACGGCGCAGCTTACAGCTTACAAGAAATCTTAACCGTTAAATCTGACGATATCGTAGGACGTGTTAAGACCTATGAAGCCATCGTTAAGGGACAAAACGTTCCTGAACCCGGCGTTCCTGAATCGTTCAAGGTTTTAATCAAAGAATTACAGTCACTTTCATTAAACGTTCAAGTGCTTGACAACGAGCATAACGAAATTGACCTAAAACAAACCTACGAAGAAGACGAAGAAACAGGCTTTGTTCCCGCTTCTTCTGACGAAGAATTATTTGATGAACAAGTAGTTGCTGATACATTAACAGGCTTCGGTTTAGAAGATGAAAATGGCGAAGCAATTGTAGAACCAGTTGAAGAAACCTTCACTGATGAAGAAATTTTATAATAGGAGGGACTAAAAGCTATGGCAAATATTGAGTTTGAATCCATCAGAATTGGGCTTGCATCCCCCGATCAAATAAGAAGTTGGTCCTCAGGCGAAGTTAAAAAGCCTGGGACCATCAACTACCGTACCTTAAAACCCGAACAAGACGGTTTATTCTGCGAACGCATTTTTGGACCAACCAAGGACTGGGAATGTCATTGCGGTAAATACAAGAGAATTCGTTTTAAGGGTAAAATTTGCGAACGTTGCGGCGTTGAAGTAACCAGAAGCAAGGTTCGTCGTGAGAGAATGGGCGTTATTGAACTAGCTGCTCCCGTTTCTCATATCTGGTATTTCAAAACTATTCCTTCTCGTTTAGGTTTAGTTTTAGATATATCTCCTAAAGCTTTAGAGCAGGTTATTTATTTCTCACAATATATCGTAACAGATCCGGGAGACACTCCATTACAAAAGATGGAACTACTTTCCGAAAGTGCTTACAGAGATTATCGTGAAAAATATGAAGATGACTTTAAAGCAGGCATCGGCGCAGAAGCTATTAAGGAATTACTAGAAGAAATTGATCTTGAAAAGACCTGTAAAGAGCTTCGTGAAGAGTTAGAAACTGCTTCTAACCAACGCGCTGCAAGAATTGTAAAACGTCTTGAAGTATTAGATGCCTTCCGTCTATCAGGCAACCGTCCTGAATGGATGATTTTAGACGTAATCCCCGTAATTCCACCGGATCTACGTCCTATGGTTCAGCTTGACGGTGGTCGTTTCGCTACAAGCGACCTTAACGACCTATACCGCAGAGTTATCAACCGTAATAACCGTTTAAAGAGATTACTTGAATTAAACGCTCCCGATATTATTGTTCGTAACGAAAAGAGAATGCTACAAGAAGCTGTTGACGCACTTATTGATAACGGTCGTCGCGGTAAACCTGTAACAGGACCAAACAACCGTCCACTTAAATCTCTTTCCGATATGCTTAAAGGTAAGCAGGGTCGTTTCAGACAGAACCTACTTGGTAAGCGTGTTGACTATTCAGGTCGTTCGGTTATCGTTGTTGGTCCTGAATTAAAGATGTATCAATGCGGTCTTCCAAAAGAGATGGCGCTTGAACTCTTTAAACCTTTCGTTATGAAGCGCTTGGTTAAAACCGAAGTTGCAAATAACATTAAAAAGGCAAGAAAGATGGTTGACCGTGCAGAACCCGAAGTTTGGGATGCACTAGACATAGTTATTAAGGATCACCCCGTTTTACTAAACCGTGCTCCTACACTTCACAGACTTGGTATTCAAGCCTTTGAGCCTGTTTTAGTAGAAGGCAGAGCCTTAAAGCTTCACCCATTAGTATGTACAGCATATAACGCCGACTTCGACGGTGACCAAATGGCTGTTCACGTACCACTTTCTGCAGAAGCACAAGCAGAAGCAAGATTCTTAATGCTTGCTGCAAACAACCTGCTTAAACCATCTGACGGTAAGCCGGTTACCGTTCCTACTCAGGACATGGTATTAGGTTCATACTATTTAACAATTGTTAAGGACGATGAGCCGGGCGCTCCCGTAAAAGATGAAAACGGTGAATTAAGATATAAGGTTTACCGTGATAAAGAAGAAGCCATTATGGCTTATGAAACCGGCAAACTAGGTCTTCATAGCTTAATTAAGGTTAGAGTTACAGGTCTAGATCAAAACGGTAATAAGATTTCAAGAATTATTTCCGCAACCGTTGGTTTCATTATTTTCAACACATCAATCCCACAAGACTTAGGCCGCGTTGACAGAACAGTAGAAGGTCACGAATTAGATCTTGAAATTTCTGTTTTCGATAAAAACGGTAAGGTTAATAAGATTGATAAGAAAAAACTTGGTGCAATTATTGATGACTGCATCAGAGTTCACGGTACAAGCGAAGCCGCTATTGTTTTAGATAACATTAAAGCAACAGGCTTTAAATATTCAACAAAGGGTGCTATTACAGTTGCTGTTGATGACGCTGTTATTCCACCTAAAAAGGCTGAAATTTTAAAGGATGCCGAAAACACTATTGATAAGGTTACAGATGCATATAACCAAGGCTTTATCAGTGATGATGAACGTTCACAAAAGGTTATTGAAATCTGGAACAAAGCTACCGAAGACGTTGCAGGTGCACTTAAAAACAACCTGGAAGAATTTAACCCCATCTTCATGATGGCCGATTCAGGCGCTCGTGGTTCTATGAGCCAGATCCGTCAGCTTGCAGGTATGCGTGGTCTAGTTGCCAATACCGCAGGTCGAGTTATCGAAGTTCCAATCCGTTCTAACTACCGTGAAGGTCTAAACGTACAAGAGTACTTCATTTCTTCACGTGGTGCGCGTAAAGGTCTTGCCGATACCGCTTTAAGAACTGCTGACTCGGGTTACTTAACACGTCGTTTGGTTGACGTTTCTCAAGACGTTATCGTTCGTGACGACGATTGCGGTACCGATGAAGGATTAGAAATTTCTGCAATCACAGAAGGTCGTCAGATGATCGAACCACTAAGCGAAAGATTAGTGGGCAGATATCTGCTTGAAGACCTAGTTGATGAAGCAACAGGCGAAGTAATCGCTTCTACAGATAAGATGCTTGACATTTACGATGCAAAACGCATTGAAGCAATGCTAAATGCTGCAGCGTTAGAAAAAGCAGGCAAAGAAGACTTTGCTGATCTTGCAGATGATGAAAAGCCAAGCATTAAGATTCGTTCAATCTTGGGTTGTCATTCACATCACGGTGTATGCCGCAAGTGCTATGGTTCCAACCTTGCAACAGGTGATAACGTTACTGTTGGTGAAGCAGTTGGTATTATTGCTGCTCAGTCTATCGGTGAACCCGGTACACAGCTTACAATGCGTACCTTCCATACCGGCGGTATCGCTTCAGCAGAAGATATCACACAAGGTCTACCTCGTGTTGAAGAATTGTTTGAAGCAAGAAGACCCAAACGTTGCGGTATAATCAGCAAACTTGACGGTACCGTAAGAATTTTAGAAGAAAGAAAGAATACCTATATTCAGGTTATTGGCGTAAATGCTGATGGCGAACCTGTAGAAGACAAGGTTGTAGCACCTCAAAAGAATCTTATTAAGGTTCACGACGGTGATACAGTTAAAAAAGGCGACAAGCTTGTTGACGGTATACTTTATCCACACGATATTCTTGAAGTTCTTGGTAAAGAAGCGGTTGAAAACTACATTATCAAAGAAATTCAATCAACCTATCGTTCACAGGGTGTTGATATTAACGATAAGCACATTGAAGTTATTATTCACCAAATGATGAGAAAGGTATTGGTTGAAGAACCCGGCGATACCGGCCTATTACCAAAAACCAGAGTTTCCGCCAGTGAAGTTTATGCCGCTAACCGTGCAATTAAGGCACGTATTGCCGCAGGTGAAGAAGGACTTAAAAAGGCAACCTACAGCCCGGTACTTCTTGGTATTACAAAGGCTTCACTTGCAACAGATAGCTTCTTATCTGCAGCATCATTCCAAGAAACCACAAGAGTATTAACAGAAGCCGCAATCCGCGGTAAAGAAGACCCACTATTTGGTCTGAAAGAAAACGTTATCATTGGTAAGCTCGTACCCGCAGGTACAGGTATGATGAAATCCAAAAATAACGACTAATTAAGTTTTACGACTTTCTTCGTCTTAAAGGCGGAGAAAGTCGCTAAAATACTATAAAAAGTGCTTGACAAGACTTTTTTAATTTGTTACAATGTTTTTTGCGTGAAAAGAAGAAATTCTTTTCGCCCGTATTGTTATGTTTAGATATTTAGGCGTATTTTTCAATAAAAATTGCCAAAATATACATTATAATATAATTGGGAGGTGGATTAATGCCAACATTTAACCAG
>JAZNNZ010000200.1:0-1719 GCA_045580525.1 Acutalibacteraceae bacterium | reverse complement strand
ATGGCTACGATCCGACTTTGAAAACCTGCTTTTAGACGGTCTTTATTTGGTTTATAAACGCAATTCTTAATTTGCGTTTAAATATGAACTGTACCTAACTTTAGGACAGTATCAGGAGGAAAAAATATGTCAAAACAAAATAAAAAGGTAAAAATTCAGACGTTAGCGTTGGGCGCTATGTTTACAGCATTGGTAATTTTGCTGCAAATGGTTGGCCAATTCATTAGGTTTGGTACCTTTCAAACCTCGTTGGTGTTAGTGCCAATTATAATTGGCGCAGCCCTTTGCGGTAGTAAAATGGGCGCCTGGCTTGGCTTTGTGTTTGGTATGGTCGTGCTTTTAAATGGTGACGCCCTGCTCTTTTTAAACTGGAACATAGTTGGTACAATAGTTACGGTTTTATTAAAAGGAACCTTATGTGGTTTTATAGCAGGACTAGTGTATAATTTAATTGAAAAGCACAATAAGCATATAGCCGCTTTTGCCACAGCAGTTGTATGTCCCATAGTTAATACAGGTGTATTCGTACTTGGTTGCTATGCATTTTTCTATAACGATATAGCAAAGTTTGCTATTGAAAACGGAATGGGTAACGTTACCAGCGCCATATTTATTGGCTTTGCAGGTGGTAATTTCATTTTTGAACTTATCTTAAATCTAGTACTAACCCCCGTTATTATAATCGTTTTAAAATCAGTTAAAAGTTTAAGAGTTTAATATTTAAAATAAAAAAGCACCTACAATTTTGTAGGTGCTTTTGTTTTATGATTATTTTAATTAGATAGAAATTGATCTGCCGATTTCGAAAATATCAAAATCAAAAGGCTTTTTCATATTTAATGCTTCAAAAATGTCATAATCAACAATTTTGCTTTCCTTATAGGCAACAACACGGTTGCCAATGCCTTGCTTTAATAATTCAACAGCGGCATTACCGTAACGTGAAGCCATATTTCTATCTCTTACCGTTGGGTTACCACCACGTTGAACGTGACCTAAAACGGTAGCACGTGTGTCAATACCGGTAACTGCCTGAATTTCTTTAGCCATTTCATGAACGTGGCCAACACCTTCAGCAACAACAATAATAAAGTGTTTTTTGCCGGTAGATTTTGTAAAGGCAATTCTATCTAATACGTCACGCTTAAAGTCATAAGGAATTTCAGGAACAATAACGCTTGTTGCGCCAACTGCAAGACCTGTGTGAAGTGCTAAATGACCTGCGCCTCTGCCCATAACCTCAACAACAGAGCATCTGTCGTGAGATTGAATGGTATCACGTAGTCTGTCAACCATTTCCATACAGGTGTTCATAGCTGTATCAAAGCCCAAAGCATATTCAGTAGAAGAAATATCGTTATCAATAGTAGCGGGAATTGCAACGCAGGGAATACCTCTTAAAGATAAATCACGTGCGCCTCTGAATGAACCGTCTCCACCAACAACAACTATACCTTCAATACCGTATTTTTTGCAGGTTTCAATAGCTTTTTGCATACCTTCTTCTGTTTTAAATTCAGGACAGCGTGCGGAATATAGGAAGGTACCACCTCTGTGAATAACATCAGAAACGGAACGCATATTTAGTTCAATAATATCGTCGTTAATAAGACCGTAGTAGCCGCTCTTAATACCGTAAACCTTCATGCCTGCGGCAAGAGCACTTCTTGCTACCGAACGCACAGCGGCGTTCATACCCGGTGCGTCACCACCGCTGGT
>JAZNNZ010000199.1:0-7016 GCA_045580525.1 Acutalibacteraceae bacterium | reverse complement strand
GTGAAAAGGTTATGGAAAGCTTAACCGCCGACCAAATGATTGTAAAAATCGTTAAAGACGAGCTTACTAATTTAATGGGTGGCGAACAAGCAAGACTAAAAACTTCTTCAAAATTACCCACAGTAATTATGATGTGCGGTTTACAAGGTTCTGGTAAAACCACACACAGCGCCAAACTTGCAAAAAAGCTTAAAGCAGAGGGGCACAGACCGCTTTTAGTAGCTTGTGATATTTACCGTCCTGCGGCTATAGATCAATTAAAGGTTGTTGGTGAAACCGCAGGAGTTCCTGTTTTTGAAATGGGCACAGAAAAACCAGAAAAAATAGCAGACAAGGCAATAAAACACGCTAAAGATTATGGTAACGATTATGTTATTTTAGATACCGCAGGTCGTTTGCATGTAGATGAAGAGTTAATGCAAGAACTTGTTAGAATTACAAAGACTGTTGACGTTCATAATATATTACTTGTTATAGATTCAATGATCGGCCAAGATTCGGTTAACGTTGCAAAAAGCTTTAACGAAATTTTAGAAATTGATGGCGTTATATTAACCAAGCTTGATGGTGACACACGTGGTGGTGCGGCATTATCTGTTAAATCTGTTACCGGCAAGCCTATTATGTACGCCGGTGTTGGTGAAAAAATTGATGATCTGGATGAATTTCACCCAGACAGAATGGCTTCGCGTATTTTAGGCATGGGTGACGTTCTTTCTTTAATAGAAAAGGCAGAAACCGAATTAGACCATAAAAAAGCCGAAGAAACCGCTAAAAGACTAGCTGAAAATAAGTTTGATTTAAATGATTTATTAGATCAATTTGAGAGCATTCAAAAAATGGGCTCGGTTAAAAGTTTAATTTCCATGATGCCCGGCGGAAATAAAATTAATGAAGCAGATATTGATGAAAGACAAATTGATAGAACAAAAGCAATTATTTTATCAATGACAAAAAAAGAACGTGAAAAACCTGCAATTTTGGCCGCATCACGCAAACGCAGAATCGCGGCGGGCGCAGGCGTTAAGGTTGAAGACGTTAATAGACTGCTCAAACAATATGAGCAAATGAAATCTATGATTTCCGGAATGAATAAAAAAGGTAATAAAAAAATGCAACGTCTTATGAAACAAATGGGCGGCATGAACGGAATGAATGGAATGGGAGGCATGGGCGGCTTCGGCGGTGGCTTCCCTGGATTTTAATCAATTAAGATAACAATATCTTTTTGAATAACTTTATTGTATGGAGGTGTAAAAATGGCAGTAAAAATCAGACTTCGTCGTATGGGTGCAAAGAAAAATCCATTCTATCGTGTAGTAGTTGCTGATTCTCGTTTTCCTAGAGACGGCCGCTTCATCGAAGAAATAGGTTATTATGATCCTACAAAAAACCCAGCTGTAGTTAATATTGACGGCGAAAAAGCAAAAAAATGGATTGGCAATGGCGCTCAGCCCACCGATACCGTTAAAGCAATTCTCAAAAAGAACGGAGTACTATAATGAAAGAATTATTAGTTGCAATTGCTTCAGGTTTAGTTGAAGAACCTTCAGAAGTTAATGTCACAGTAGACGAACCCAATGAGGAAGGCATTATCATCTATCATCTTCATGTTGCCGACGGAGATATGGGCAGAGTTATTGGAAAGCAAGGTAGAATAGCTAAGGCTATCAGAACCGTTATGCGTTCCGCAGCAAATAGAAATAATCAAAAAGTAATGGTAGAAATCGACTAATACTTTTATTGCGCCGTAAGTTTAGATTTACGGCGCTTTATTTCAAATTAGGAGAAATTTATGAGAAAACAATATTTACAAAGTGGTAAAATCGTAGGTACGCACGGTGTAAGAGGCATGGTGCGTGTTCAACCGTGGTGTGATAGCAACGATATACTTTGTGGATTTAAAAAAATATATTTAAATAATGGCGCCGATACATTAGTTGTTGAATCGGCAAAACCTCATGGTAATATCTCACTTTTTAAAATAAAAGGCGTAGATACAATTGAGGATGCAGAAAAACTGCGCGGAAAAATTATCTATATAGATAGAAAAGACTATAATTTACCAAATGGCGCATATTTTATAGAAGATCTTATTGGTATGCCCGTGTTTAATGCTGATACTAATATTCAATTAGGCGAATTAACTGATGTATCTGCAACGGGTGCAAATGACGTTTGGCACATTAAGAATAATGATAAAGAATATCTTGTTCCTAAAATAGATGATATAAACGCGGTTGTTGATTTTGAAAACAACAGAATTGAAATTACACCTTTAAAGGGGATTTTCGATGATGAAGATTGATATACTAACACTTTTTCCGGAAGCTTGTAATGCTTTTATGTCGGAAAGTATTATTGGCAGAGCAAGAGAAGCCGGATTAGTAGAGATAAATTTTATAAATATAAGAGATTTTTCTAAAGATAAACATCACAAGGTTGATGATACTCCTTACGGTGGTGGAATGGGTATGGTAATGGCACCGCAGCCCATTTATGATGCCTATTTATCATTGATTAAAGATGGTAAAAAGCCAAAAACAATTTATATGTCACCAAAGGGACAACCCTTTAATCAACAAAAAGCAATTGAATTATCCAAAGAAGAACATATTATATTGCTATGTGGTCACTATGAAGGTGTAGATCAACGTGTTTTAGATAAAATTGTAGATGAAGAAATTTCATTGGGAGATTTTGTTCTAACCGGCGGAGAAATCGCTGCAATTGCTGTTGCGGATGCGGTTTCTCGTATGCTTGACGGTGTGCTTTCTGACACTGTTTGTTTTACGGATGAAAGTCATTTTAACGGTTTGCTAGAGTATCCGCAATATACACGACCATTTGAATGGGAAGGCGAGAGTGTACCTGAAGTTTTAATTTCAGGCCACCATGAAAATATAAATAATTGGCGTTTAACTGAATCGTTAAAAATAACCAAAGAAAAACGCCCTGATATGTTAGAAAATAAAACTTTATCTGATAAAGAGAAGAAAATTCTTCGAAATTTATAAATTATAAAGTATTTATACAACATTTTGCACAAACAACTATAATAATACACATTGTTTTGTTAGAAAAATGTGAAAACTTTAAAAATATTGTTTATTTTTTGTTGACTGAATCGAACTTTGTGTTATAATATATATTGTAGAATTACTAATTTATTTGTAAGGAGATTAGTTATGTACGTTAAGGATGTAACCGTTCAAAATCAAGGCGGCTTAAGAGCAAGACCTGCTACATTTTTTATTCAAAAAGCTAATGAATTTAAAGCTTCCATTTGGATCGAAAAAGATGAAAGAAGAGTAAATGCAAAATCTTTACTTGGCGTTTTATCTTTAGGTATTATCGGTGGAACAACAATTCGTATTAGTGCTGACGGCGGCGATGAGAAAAACGCTGTTGATGAGTTAGTAACTTTAGTTCAATCTGGTTTTGTTGATTAATTTTTTACCGCCAAGCAATTGGCGGTAATTTTATGAAAATAACTCTTGCATTTTTATAGCAGATATGCTAAAATACATACTGCTATGTAACTGGGTGTGGCGCAGATTGGTAGCGCGCTACCTTGGGGTGGTAGAGGCCGTGGGTTCAAATCCCGCCACTCAGACCATATAAAAAGACCTGTTCAATTGAACAGGTCTTTATTTTTTATATTTCATTTTCAATATAATATGTAGGGGTATAGCCGGTTTGTTCTTTAAAGTATTTTGAAAAGTAGTAAATATTATTGTAACCACACATTATAGCCACTGTGCCAACACTCACTTGACCCGACGATAAAAGTCGCTTTGCCATATTTATCCTGCATTTGTTTACCGTTTTCATTGGCGCTTCGCCATACATACCTTTATATATTTCACAAAATCGGCTTACGGAATATCCACTTTTGTTTGCTAATTCTGTTAAGCTCCACTTTAATTGTGCATTTTGACATATTTCATAGTGGATTTTGCATATTTGATTATTTTCATTTTCGTTGCTGCTAATAGCCGATGTTTTAGTATATTCTCTATAAAGTTTGATAACAAATTGTGTTATTATTGATTTTATTATTGCTTTACTGCCAACTTCTTGATTTAAATATTCAAGCTCAATCTTTTTAAAATATTTTTTTGCGTTAAAGCCCTTTATTTTAAATGGCTTATTAAGTGGCAGGGGATAGGTTTTTAAAAGTTCTTCAATTTCATTACCGGAAATATGCATCCAGTCGTTAATGTAGCCTGTTTTTGCGTTTTTTCTTGGTCCGTGGTATAAATATTGGTTCGGCTCATTTATCAAAATTTCGCCTTTATTTCCTTCTTTTATTAAGCCATCGCATTCATAAACATAGTCGGTATCAAATGAGCAAAAAGAATATATATTTTGCCTTATAATTCTTGGTGAAAATTCATTTCTCTTATGACCGAAATCAGTACCCATTGTTTCAACATTCATAATATCACCTCGTTCGTAAAAATATATAAATAAATCGTAATTTTATTAATTGATAAGTGTATTTTATCATAATAAAATATAAATAACAATAGAAGGTTGGTGATTTTATGCGAAAATATTTAAATGGTAGCTGGTTTTTTTCATTTACCGAACCCAAAACAAATGCCTTTATGAATGATCACGCTTATATTCCCGGTAATGTAGAGCCTGAACTTGTGAGATTAAAGCTATTAGATGACTATATGCCACTCGAAGAGCCTAATAAAACCGATTATCTTATGGCTGTTGATGATTGGACTTTTATTACACATTTTGATAAGAAAGATATTACCGATAATACCGATAACTTTTTGGTGTTTGAGGGAATTGATTGTATTTCTGAAATTTATCTTAATGGCGAGCTTGTGCAAGAAACTAATAATACTTTTTTAACGTATAAAATATCAATAAATGATAAATTAAAAGAAAATAATGAGTTAAAGGTAATCATTAAAAGCTTTGAAAAATATTCACGACAATTTGAATGTGAGTGTTCTGATGTAAATTATTATAATAGTTTACTTGCTCATATTAGAAAACCTCGTTATCAAATTGGTTGGGATAATGCGCCAAGGCTTTTAAGCTATGGTATTGTCAGTGATGTATATATTGAATGCTTGCCGCAGGAAAGAATTTTTGATACATATATTCACACAAAGAAAATAAAAAATAGTGCGGCCATTGTTCAAGCTGTTACTGAGTTTCAAATTCCTTATGAGAACTCGCTTGACGGATATGTTTTAAGAACCACATGGTACCAGTTTGGAAAAGAAGTTAAATATTCCGAAAGCAGAATAACATCAGTACGCACAATATCTGAATATAGATTTAATCTTGATGATGTAAAGCTTTGGTGGCCTCGCGGTTTTGGCGATCCAAATCTAATTGATGTTAAGTTAGAACTGTGGCACAATGAAAGAAAATGTCACGAAATTACTAAACGTGTTGGTTTATGCACAATTAAACTTTTACATGATCCACTAATTTTGGAAGATAAAAACCAATTTATATTTTTAGTTAACGGGGAAAAATGCTATATTAAAGGCACAAATTGGAAACCTCTGAATCCCCTTATGAGCAAAAGAAATGAAAATATGGAAAAAGCCTTTGAATTAATGGATGACTTAAATTGCAATATGGTTCGTGTATGGGGCGGCGGATATTATGAAGACGAAGCTTTCTATAATCTTTGCGATGAAAAAGGCATAATGGTTTGGCAAGACTTTATGTTTGCATGTGAATATATGCCGATGGATGATTGGTATTGCGAATTGGTTAAACAAGAGGCAATTCAAATTATAAAAAAATACCGTAATCACCCGTCATTAGCAGTATGGTGCGGCGATAATGAAGTTGATTGCAATGCTTTTTATGGATCTAAATTTGAAGATAGATGGTTGATGCCGTCAGACAATAAAATCACCCGTAAAGTTTTAAAAGAGTGCATATTAAGATACTGTCCACACATTGAATATCTTGAAAGTTCTCCGATGTTTACCGATGAGCTGATTAAAGACAAAAGAAATAATCCTGATTTTAAGACGTATGCCGCAGAATTTCATCACTATCCGGATATTTTTTCTTTTAAAGAGGGAACAAGAGAAAACCAGGGCCGTTTCTTTGGCGAAGCGGGGCCGCTATACATTTGCGCTATGAGTGATAACCCTAATATGATTGAATATGAAAGACCACGCTTTGAAAGGTTATGGGATGAAAAGCACAGTCCAAATGAATTTGCTAATGGTTATCATCAGTGTGACGGCTATTTTTTAACCTGGCTTAATGAATCACGCAAGGTTATCAAACAATGGTTTGACCGCGATTTCAGAGTAGATGAAATTGTAGATTTTTCTATTGCAATCAACATCATTTGTTCTAATTTTTTTAAGGATTTTATTGAATATTTCAGATGCAAAAAATGGAACAAAACAGGTGTTGTTTGGTGGTCGCTACTTGATATGTGGCCAATGATGTTTAACTATTCTGTTATAGACAGCGAGTTCCATAAAAAGATGCAATATTATTGGATTAAACAAATGCATCAGGATGTTTGCTTAATGATTACATCGGATGAGCCTTACGGACAACCAAAGCTTTATATTGCAAACGATACCCTTAAAGCGGCAAAAGGCAGTTATAAAATTTATGAGGTTGATGGCAAAGGCGGGAAAGAGTTGATTTATCAAGGCTTGTTTAATCAAACGGCAAATAGCTCGGCTAAGCTTGGCGCTATTTATTCAAAAAATGAAAAAAGTCTTTTGATTTTAGAATGGGAAATTGATGGACAAAAATATTATAATCATTTTGTAACAGGTTGGTTTAAATATAATTTTGATGAGTATAAGCTTTGGTGCAACATACTGTATGAACTATATAAATAAATTAAAGGACACAGTAATGTGTCCTTTAATATTGTCTTTTTGATGCGCTTATTGTATAATATTTATATGTGATATGAAACATGGTTAAAACTAAATACATATTCCTTATTTGGTAAAACTGTTGCAGTTACCGGCAGCACGGGGGGAATTGGC
>JAZNNZ010000198.1:0-15129 GCA_045580525.1 Acutalibacteraceae bacterium | reverse complement strand
ATTAAAATCAAAAGTCCTTCTCTATTTCTAGATAAAAAAAAGAGCCCCCATACTATGAACTGCATAGAGGCTCTCGTTGTTAAACCTATAAATAATAGCTTAACTTAATGACATTGGGATACTTCCCTGCTTTTTATTTTTATATTATGCTAATGGCATTAAAGAGGTTAATCCTAAAACCAAAACAATAATGCCTAGTGCTATACGGTAATAACCAAATGGTGTGAAACTACGTTTTTGAATGAAGCTCATTAAAAACTTAATTGCAAAAACAGAAACTAAAAAGCTAACCAACGTACCTATTATTAAAATAATAATTTCGTTAGATGCTAAATTAACACCATCTTTAATAAAGCCAAGCACACGTAAAAAGGTTGCTCCCGCCATTGTGGGAATTGCTAAAAAGAAGCTGAACTCTGCCGCTACAGGGCGGTAAAAGCCCAATATAATTGCGCCTAAAATGGTAGCGCCCGAGCGTGACGTGCCGGGTACAAGCGCCAATGCCTGAAAGCAACCAACAAAAAACGCCATTTTATAAGATATGTCATCTAAAGAATTAATTTTGGTTTGCTTATTTTTATTCAATGCTTCTACAATAATAAATAAGATACCGTAAACAATTAGAGCAATTGCTATTACAAAGTTTTGCTCAATAATTTCCATAGCATCGTCTAAAAGAAGTCCCAAAACCATAGCAGGAATAATGCCCACTATTACCTTACCCCAAAGCTTAAAGGTATCAATTTTAGGTTTTATTCCGACATTCTTTTCATATTTTATGGGCCAAAGCTTATTCCAAAATATTATAAGAACCGCCAAAATTGAACCAAACTGAATAACCACTTCAAACATTTTGAAAAATTCATCAGTTACATTCATAGGTAAGAAGTTTTCGGCTAAAATAAGGTGACCGGTACTACTTATGGGCAACCATTCGGTAATGCCTTGAATTATACCGTAAATTACTGAATAAATATAATCTAACATAATTTTTACCTTTCAAATTATTTATAAAAATATTTTAACATACTTTTATTAAAAAGTATAGGATTATAGATAAAAATATGTTAGTATTTATTTATCACTTTTTTGGAAAGGCAATTTTTATGAAATTTAAGTCTGCAATCTGTTTAATTTTATCAATATTATTTGTTTTAGGTCTTACCGCTTGTAAAAAGAGCGAACTTACTATTGATGGCGATGATACATATTATTATTCTTCAGAAGAAACTCCATCGACAGAATCGGTAGATACCGGAAGTAGTGATATTACACAGACAACCAGTGACCTAAATGGTAGCGATATTGTTTCTAACAGCAGCACTACAAGTAAGGCTTCTACATTAGATTGGGAATCGGTAACTTTAGGAGATCCCTATAACTTTACAATTAAGAACTCTATGGATATTGATATTAGCGGTGTGGGTTACAGACCTGATGGTTATAAAAATTATAAGATTACAAAAATTGTAATAGATTCAGGCGAAACCGGAACGGTTGCATTTTCTGACACCGATTTAGCAAATTACGAAAGCTTTGATTTTGTATTTATTGCAAGAGACGGCAGAGAGGCTGAATTTGGACCAATAATTGTTAAAAACAACCGCGGTCTTGAGCTTTCTTATTTCCGTGGCGGCTACAGCTACGAATATATAAGATAGGTGTGGTATGTTAGGTAAGATTTCAGAAAAAACAAAGGGTGCGCTTATTCTGCTTGTTGCCACAATAATTTGGGGCTTTGCATTTGTTTTTCAGGATATGGCGGGTGAACACCTGGGCGCTTTTGCAATTAACGGTGTTAGAATGCTTATTGGCGGACTGTTTTTGCTTTTGTTTTTGGCCCTTAAAAAAGATGTTAATATTGATAAATACACCCTTTTTGGCGGTGCTGTAAGCGGCTTGGCGCTTTTTACCGCATCTTCTTTTCAGCAGTTTGGCATAAGTGCCTATTCTGCTAATCAGGCAGCTGCAGGTAAATCGGGCTTTTTAACCGCTCTTTATATGGTTATTGTGCCTATAATTTCTTTTATATTTTTAAAGCGTAAACCTAGCGTTATGATTATAATAAGTTTAATTTTAGCGCTACCGGGTATGTATTTATTATGTGTTAAGGGTGATTTTTCTATTGCCCCGGCGGACATACTTATTCTTTTATGTGCGGTTTGTTTTGCGGTGCAAATTCTGTTGGTTGATCATTTTACAAAAAAGACAAATGCAATTAAGTTTTCATTTGTGCAACTAACGGCCTGTGGAATATATTCATTAATATTTATGTTTATTTTCGAAAAACCAACCGCTATTGGCTTTAAAAACGCACTGCTTCCCATTTTATTTATTGGTCTTTTTTCAAGCGGTGTTGCATACACCATGCAGGTAGTTGGCCAAAAGAAAATGCAAGAAGCAAGTAAGGCTTCACTTATTATGAGTTTGGAAAGCGTTTTTGCGGCAATTGCGGGTGTAATTATGCTTAGTGAAAGAATGAGCCTAAAAGAAATTTGCGGTTGTGTGCTTGTATTTATTGCAGTATTACTTGCACAAACCGACATAAAAACCCTAAAAGGACTGTTTTTAAAAAAATAAACTTAAACACTTGAATTTTTTTGAAGAAGTGTTATAATTATTTTAGACATTATTCGGAGGTGTAATAAAATGGCACATATCATTACAGACGAATGCATCGGTTGCGGCAGCTGCGCAGCTACTTGCCCCGTTGAAGCTATCGTTGAAGGTGACGGCAAATACGTTATTGATGCAGATGCATGTATCGATTGCGGCGCTTGTGAAGGCGGTTGCCCAGTAGACGCTATTAAAGCTGAATAATTACATAAAAGTGGGCTTAAAGAATTATTTATCTTTAAGCTTATTTTTTTGAAAATGAAAGGAAATAATTATGGATAAATTTATTGTTGAAACCTCTGCAAGACATATGCACTTATCTAAAGAGCATTTAGAAATCTTATTTGGTAAGGGTTATGAATTAACCCCTAAAAAAGACCTTTCTCAACCCGGTCAATACGCTTGTACTGAACGTGTTGACGTGGTTGGTCCTAAAAAGACACTAGCAGGTGTATCAATTTTAGGTCCGGTTCGTCCTGAAACACAGGTTGAAATTTCTTTAACAGACGCAAGAAGCATTGGCTTAAATGCTCCTGTTCGTGAATCGGGCGACATTAAAGGTTCAGCCGCTTGTAAATTAGTTGGTCCTTGCGGCGAAGTTGAAATTTCTGAAGGCGTTATCGCTGCTAAAAGACATATACACATGGAACCTGCTTCTGCAGAAAAGTTTGGTGTAAAAGATACCGAAATTGTTAACGTTAAAATTGAATCTGACGACAGAACTACTATTTTTGGTGACGTTGTTGTTCGTGTTAGCGAAAAATATGCCTTAGCAATGCACATTGATACCGATGAAAGCAACGCTGCAGGCTGTAAGGGTGAAGTATTTGGTACAATCGTTAAATAGTAATAAAAATCTTGGTATTTATATTCATATACCCTTTTGCCTAGGCAAATGCGGTTACTGTGATTTTTATTCTTTTGCGCCAACTGAGGCACAAATGGATCTGTTTTGCGATAAAATATTAGAAGAAATTAATCGGTGGAGTGACAATCTTTGTCGCTCTGCCGATAGTTTATATATAGGTGGCGGCACACCCAGTGTGCTTGGCACCAAAAGACTTAATAAAATTATTTTAGCTGCCACCAAAAAGTTCAATATAATGGGTGAAATTACGGTTGAATGCAACCCTTCTGATGATATTGATTTTTCTTTACTACTTGCAAACCGTATTTCTTTTGGACTACAAAGCTTTAATGATAACGAGCTTATGGCTTTAAACCGCAGACATAACAGCGAAAAAGCAAAGGAAACAATACTTGAAGCACAAAAGTATTTTAAAAACATTTCTTTAGATGTAATGCTGGGTATTCCCTATCAAACAAAAGACAGTTTAAAAAAGACGTTGGACTTTTGCATTAATTTAGACATTCCGCATATTTCAACCTATATGCTTAAAATAGAAGAAAATACGCCCTTTTATAATTCAACACTTCCCTTTTTAGACGAAGATACAACCTGTGACCTTTATTTATGCACCTGTGAATATCTAAAAAAACACGGGTACGATAGGTATGAAATTTCAAACTTTGCTAAAAACGGGTTTGAAAGCAAACACAATTTTAAATATTGGCTGGGGGCTGATTATTTGGGACTGGGGCCCAGCGCACATTCAAGAATTGACAACAAGCGTTTTTACTACGCAAGAGATTTTAAGGGTTATTTAGAAAAACCGACCGAAATTTTTGAAGATACCGCCGGTTCTTTGGAAGAAGATATTATGCTTTTTTTAAGAACGAAGGTTGGCTTTAACTTTAAGAATTACCCAAAAATAAAAAATACCGCCCTTCGCCTTGCGAAAAACGGTTTAATATATTATAATAATGATGTTATAACCCTAACAGATAAGGGTGCGCTTTTAGAAAATGCAATTATTGCAGAAATAATAAATAATTTATTCTAAAGAAGATAAAAGCTCTTCTGCATCTTTAATAATCTTTTTTAAAGCTTTGATTTGCTCGGTATCGGCTTTTGAGTTGCCGCTTTTTTTGCCAAGCAGATAATCAACGCTTACGTCATAATAATTAGAAAGGGTAATAAGAAAGTCAAGGCCGCATTCACGAATGCCCTTTTCATAGTGGGAAAGCAAAGCTTGAGATATCCCCAAATCTAAAGCTGCTTGCTTTTGGGATACCCCTTTTTTCTTTCTTAATTCAGATATGATTTTTGGGAAGCCACAAATCATACACATTCTACCTCATTTTTATTATGGTAAAATCTATTATAACCTAAAATTCGACGGTTGTAAATAGTGAAAATATACAAAATGTAATATTATTTTTTATAAAGAAGGTACATAAATGAGAAGCTATAAAATCCATTTTTTGCGCCACGGTGCAACAAAAGGAAACGAAGAAGGACTATATATAGGTGTTACCGACTTAAATCTTACTACAAATGGTATAAATGAGCTTAAAAGGCTGAAAGATAAGGGCATTTACCCCAACGTACCGCTTGTTTTTTCAAGCCCTATGGTACGCGCTACCGAATCTGCAAAGATTTTTTACCCCGAAATTGAGCCTTATGTTATTGAAAACTTTAAAGAAACAAACTTTGGCGAATACGAAGGCAAAGGTATGGCGGAATTATCTGATGACCCCGATTTTCAAAATTGGGTATTAGGCAAAACCGATAGGCCAAAGGGCGGAGAAAGCTTTCACGAATTTGCAGAGCGTTTAGCATTGGGCCTTAGAGAAGCTGTGCAAATTATGATGGATAAGGGAGTTTATGAAGCAGCCGCGGTTATGCATGGCGGCGCTATTATGACCTTACTTGCAATTTCGGCGCTTCCCCGCAGACAATCTTTAAGCGAGTGGGGTTGTGGCTACGGAAAAGGCTTTACAATTAATATTACACCTTCACTTTACGCTTCAAGCGGTATTGTTGAAGTAATTGATATTATAGACGAGGAATAAAAAATGGAACAAAGTAAAATTGATCGCATTAACTTTTTAGCAAGAAAATCAAAAACAGAAGGCTTAACCGAAGAAGAAAAGGCTGAACAATTACAGCTTAGAAAAGAGTATATAGAAAGCTACACGCGTTCACTTATGGCGCAATTAGAAAGTATTACGGTGGTTGAACCCGACGGAGAAAAGCATAAACTAAGAAAAAAAGGTGAAGACGATGGACTTAAACACTAAAAGACAAGAACACGAAGAGAAAATGAAGGAAATTGCAAAAACGTATTCCCGTAAACGCCTAATTGCAAGAATTATTTGTTTAGCCTATCTTGCGATTTCTATTCCTATCATTTATTTTATATTTGTACCCTCTGGTCAAATTCCTTGGTTTATTTTTGCCAATGTATTTAACGTGCCGCTACCTATACTTATTTTAATTCAGGTAAACGGCAAATACAAAAAAATTCAAGTTACATTAGAGAACCAATTAAGAGAAAAGGCTCCTATGGGCAGATTAAGATTTTAATAAAAAAGGCAGAGCCAACGCTCTGCCTTTAATTATTCTTCAATTTTTGCAATATCTACTGCATAATTACTTTTTATTTGACTGAAAACTATCTGCGTTTCTGTGTTACCAAAGTGCTGTAATTTTCCAATAAATAAATCCAATTCTTCGGTAGAACGAAAGGCAACCTTTAAAAGCATTGAATAATGACCTGTTACACAGTTGCATTCAAGCACGTTAGGACAGCTTAAAACAAAGGGATAAAACTCTTCCTTTTGCTTGGGTTGCATTTCTAAATTAATAAACGCGGTTATAGCATACCCTAAACTTTTATTATCTGCTTTTACGCTATACCCTTTTATTACACCTTCTTGCTCTAAACGCTCAATTCGAGAAGCGGTAGCAGGAGAAGACAAAAACACTTCACTTGCAATTTGCTTTAATGGAAGCCGGGCATTTTCTTGTAATAATGAAATTATTTTTAGGTCTATTTTATCCATTTTTAGCACCTTCCTATAAATACATTGTAAAATATTTAACAAATTTAGTCAATATTTTTTAAAATAAGGCTTTTATTTTTTAAAAAAGTGTAGTATAATTTTTTTGAAAAAAATATTTGGAGGTATTACTATGCCATTAGTAAACACAAAAGAAATGTTCCAAAAAGCATATGAAGGCGGTTACGCTGTTGGTGCTTTTAACGTAAACAATATGGAAATTATTCAAGGCTTAACAGAAGCTGCAAAAGAGCTTAATGCTCCTATGATTTTACAAGTTTCAGCAGGTGCTAGAAAATATGCTAACCATACATATTTAGTAAAACTTGTTGAAGCAGCTGTTGAAGAAACAGGTCTTCCTATTGCACTTCACCTTGACCACGGTGACTCTTTTGAACTATGCAAATCTTGTATTGATGGCGGTTTTACATCTGTTATGATTGACGGAAGCCACCTAGACTACGAAGATAACATTGCATTAACCAAAAAGGTTGTTGATTACGCTCACGAACGCGGCGTTACCGTTGAAGGTGAACTTGGCCAATTAGCAGGTATTGAAGATGACGTTAACGTTTCTGCTGAAGACGCTCATTTTACCGATCCTGATCAGGTTTATGATTTTGTTACAAGAACAGGTGTTGACTCACTTGCTATTGCTATTGGTACCAGCCACGGTGCATACAAATTTAAACCCGGTCAAAACCCACAATTACGTTTTGACATTTTAGAAGAAGTTTCTAAACGTTTACCTAACTTCCCTATCGTTTTACACGGTGCTTCTTCTGTTGTTCCTGAATTTGTTAAAATGATTAACGAAAACGGTGGCGCAATGCCCGATGCAATTGGTATTCCTGAAGAAATGTTAAGAAAGGCTGCAACCATGGCAGTTTGCAAAATTAACATTGACTCTGACCTACGTTTAGCTATGACTGCTGCTATTCGTAAGCACCTAAATGATCATACTGATCACTTTGACCCAAGACAATACCTAGGCGATGGCAGAACTGCTATTAAAGAAAGCGTTAAACACAAGATTTCTAACGTTTTAGGTTGCGTTGATAAGGCATAATTAAAACAAAATATTAGGCGGTGGATTTTTTCACCGCCTTTTAAAATAATAAAATAAGGAGTGGTGTTATGTTTTATAAATTGCATTTATTAAAAGTGCTTCGTGGCATAAATTTTAAATATTACAACTGCACCGCTTCAACAAATGCGGTTGCAAAAGAATATTCTAAAACCGCTAAAACTGACTGCCTTTTTATTGCTAAAACCCAAACAAACGGCAGAGGCAGAAAGACCCGAAGCTTTTTTTCAAATTCGGGCGGGGTTTATTTTAGCCTATGCATTAAAGACGAGCTAAAGGGAGAAATTCCCAATATTACGGCTTTAACCGCTGCCGCCGTTATTAAGGCTTTAAAAAAGCTAAGCCCCGATAAAAAGGCGGAAATTAAGTGGGTTAACGATATTTATATTGATAACAAAAAGGTTTGCGGAATTTTGTGTGAAAAGCAAAATTTAAGCGACTACACCGTTATTGGCGTTGGCATTAACACCGCAAAGGCAAAAGTTATTCCAACCGAAATTGAAGATATTTACGGAGCTTTAAACCCAAAGGTTTCTTATAAGTATAACGCCTTGCTAATTAAAGAAATTGTTAAAGAAATTTATAATTTAAGACGTGAAAATTTTTACGATATTTATAAAGAACACTCTTTTGTTTTAGGCAAAGAGGTTACGGTTATAAAAGAAAACGAAAGCTTTAAAGCAAAAGCCGTTGATATTGAAAAGGACTTTTCTTTAAAGCTAAAAAAAGAAGATGAAATTATTGTTTTAAACTCGGGCGAAATTTCAATAAAGCTATAAAAAAGCACCTAACTTTTGTTAGGTGCTTTAATTTTATTTTAGTAACATTTAGCGCATTTTGAAAGACCGTTTGCAGTGGCTTCGCCAACTGTGGAATTGAAAATTGCGCTTGCGTTTTTCAATCCGCTACAATCTTTTGTTGAGTGGTATTTTGTGCCTGTTCTTGTTGTGTAACAAGGTGTGGAATCGGTAATTACGGGTTTATCGGAAGAAGGATTTGTTTCATAGCTTGAGCCGTCTTTATAGTTAATTGTAACGCCGTCTTGAACGTTATAGCAATAAACGTTAAAGCAAATACCCTTGCCGTTATCTTCAACGGAATATGCTTCCATTTGAACACCGTTTGCAAGAAGATTGTTTCCGCTATAAATTGGTGTTACACGGTAAGCAACGTGGTTGCCTGTTTCTTTAATATAGTCGGCAATCATATTTTCAAACGGTAACATACCATAGTTATTTAAGAATTTTGTTCCTGTGATTAGGTTCTTTTCGTTATCGTTTTCGGCTGAAAGTTGCCAACCAATTAAGTGAGAACGGTTATATAAATAACGGCCCGGAACACAGTCGTAACTTGCTTGAATCCAACCGGTTGGTTCATAGCTTAAGCTACCTCTATCGCTCGTTGGCATTGTATCTTTACCAACTGAAGCCAGCGCAACTCCGCAACGGCCTAATTTATCTAAATTGCTGTATTTTTCATAACCCTTTGTGGTTAATTCAGATTTTGAGAAATTGGGTGCGTTATTATTTATAACGACGTATGGTTTGCCGGAATATGCAGGAATTGAAGAAAGTGAAACCGGTTTTGCACTACCTGTTCCAACCGTTCCGTTGTTATTGGTGCCACCTTGTTGAGTGCCACCTTGTTGAGTGCCACCTTGCAAACCACCTTGCTGTGTGCCGCCTTGCGAACCACCGCTTACAGTTTGATCATCTTCTTGGCGGTCATCATCAATAAACACCATACTTGAGGTATTTGATGAATCATCAATCGGACTACCAAATACAAGGTCTGATTCTTCATTTTTACAAGCAGAAAGTGAAAACAGCATTATAGCTGCCAACAGTACGCTTAAAAATACTTTGCCATTTTTGTTTAAAAATTTATTAAGAGAGTTCATCTTTTTAAACCTTTCTTATATATGTTTCTAAAGTTATTTTGGGGTGTGAATAGCCTTCAAACTTTTCAGTCTTGATTCTTTTGAAGGATGAAATATCATAGTCAAATATAACATCACTTGGGTAGCGCCTGTTCCAATTAAATATATATAACTCACTTACCTTATTTATATCAAACTTAACATTTTCAACAAAGCAAATGTCATTCTCTCCCGCTTCATCTAAAAAGTTTTCTGATATATGTAATCGGTCAGAAGTTTCAAATTGGTCGGCGGTAAATTCGTTCACAAAGATTTTACCATCAGTTAATGATAAGAGCTTTTCACGCTGTACCCTATCCATACTTAACCTGCGACCAAAAAGCATCATACCATTATCTTTATCAATACATACTGCAACCTTCATTAATCTAACGCCTTAATTTCTGCTAAGCAGTTTTCGCAGATCATCTGATCCTTAAATTCTTTAAGTCCTTCGGTGTTACCGCAAATGAAGCACTTTTCCTGATGCTTTCTTAAAATAATTGCATCGTCTTCAAAAAAGATATCAAAGCTATCTTGACCATCAACGATTTGTAATCTCTTTCTGATTTCTCTGGGAATAACTACGCGACCAAGTACGTCAACCGGACGCTCCATACCCGTTAGCTTCATAACCATTCTCCTTTAATATTTTATTTGACATAATTATACAATATATATCGCGGCTTGTCAACTAAATTCTACCATATTTAGTTAAATTTTAACATTTTTAACACATATTTCCTTTTATGTGGAGTTTGTTAAAGTTTTGTCAATGTTTTCACTGTTTTGTGTTAATTTAATAAAAAAGATTGTTAAAGTTTTGTCAATCCTATTGACATTTAAATTTGTATTTAATATAATAGTAATAATCTTTAATTTAAAAATAAAGAACATCTTTATTTAAGAAAGGTCGTAAAAGTTTATGTCAAGAGTATACAATTTTAGTGCGGGTCCTTCTATGCTCCCTGAAGAAGTTTTAAAAACCGCCGCAGCAGAAATGCTTGAATATGGTGCAACAGGCCAATCTGTTATGGAAATGAGCCACCGCAGCAAAGAATATCAAGCAATTTTTGATGAAACGGTAGCACTTCTTCGTGAATTAATGGAAATCCCCGATGAATATGAAGTTTTAATGCTACAGGGCGGTGCAAGTAGCCAATTTGCTATGATTCCGTTAAACCTATTTAACGGTTCCAAAAAGGCTGACTTTGTATTAACCGGTCAATGGGCAACCAAAGCTTATAAAGAAGCCGCAAGATATGGCGAAGCAAACGTTGTTGCATCCAGTAAAGATAAAACCTTCAGCTATATTCCGGAATTAGATGAAAGCACATTTACAAAAGATGCAGACTTTTTCCATATTTGCGTTAACAACACTATTTACGGTACAAAATGGAATAACTTCCCTAACACCGGTAACGTTCCACTTGTTGGCGATATTTCATCCTGTATTTTATCTGAACCTATTGACGTTAAAAAGTTTGGTATTTTATATGCAGGTGCACAAAAGAATCTTGCTCGCGCAGGTTTAACAATTGTAATTATTAGAAAAGACCTTATTGGTAAGGCTATGGATATTACTCCTACAATGTTTAACTATCAAACACACGCCGATAACGGTTCTATGTTTAACACCCCACCCTGCTATACAATTTACGTTGCAGGTTTAGTATTAAAATGGATTAAAAATACTTTTGGTAATTTAGAAAATCTAAAAGCCCACAATGAAAAGAAGGCTAAAATTTTATACGACTTTTTAGATAACAGCAAACTATTCAAAGGTACGGTTACCCCTAAAGACCGTTCACTTATGAACGTTCCATTTGTTACGGGCGATGAAGAGTTAGATGCTAAATTTGTTGCAGAAGCTAAAAAAGCAGGTTTTGTTAACATTAAGGGCCACCGTTCTGTTGGCGGTATGCGCGCTTCTATTTACAACGCTATGCCCATTGAAGGCGTTGAAGCATTAGTAGAGTTTATGAAAAAATTTGAAGAGGAAAATGCATAATGAATATTAAAACCTATAATAAAATTGGCGAATGCGGTCTTGAAGTTTTAAGAAACGCAGGTTTTACAGTTGGAGATGACGTAACACAACCGGTTGGTGCAGTTGTACGTTCTGCCTCTCTTCACACTACAGAATTCCCCGAAACATTACTCGGTATTGCAAGAGCAGGGGCCGGTACTAACAATATTCCTATTGACAAGTGCTCTGAAGAAGGTATTGTTGTATTTAACACACCCGGCGCTAACGCTAACGCTGTTAAAGAGTTGGTTTTAGCAGGTTTATTTATCAGTTCTCGTAGAATTGTGCCCGGTATTGAATGGGTTAAAACCTTAAAGGGTAAGGGCGAAGAAGTGGGCCCACTTGTTGAAAAAGGCAAAAGCGCTTTTGTTGGTCCTGAAATTACAGGCAAAAAGCTGGGCATTATTGGTCTTGGTGCTATTGGTGTTAGAGTGGCAAACGCTGCTAACTCTCTTATGATGAAGGTTTCGGGTTATGACCCATATTTATCTGTTGACTCCGCTTGGAGCTTAACACACCACGCACACAAAGCAAAAGACATTGATGAAATTTTTGCTACAAGTGATTATATTACAATTCACGTTCCGCTAAACGCCGAAACAAAAGGCTTTATTAACAAAGAAACCATTGCAAAAATGAAGGATGGCGTTAGAATTTTAAACTTCTCACGCGCAGGTCTTGTTAATAGCGCAGATATGATTGAAGCGCTTGAAAGCGGTAAGGTTGCTTCTTACGTTACAGACTTCCCTACAGATGAAATGATTGGTGTTGACGGTGTTATTGCAATTCCCCACCTTGGCGCATCTACACCTGAAAGTGAAGATAACTGTGCACTTATGGCAGCAGATGAACTTGCTGACTACATTTTAAACGGTAACATTAAAAATTCTGTTAACCTACCAAATGTTTCAACACCAAGACAAGCAGAAAAACGTATTTGTGTAATTCATAAGAATATTCCTAACGTTTTAACACAAATTACTTCTGCACTTAAAGGCATTAACATTGAAAATCTTCTTAATAAATCCAGAAAGGAATACGCCTATAGTATGCTTGACGTTAATGAATGCGATGACGCAGCCATTATTGAAATGTTAGGTCAAATTGAAGGCGTTATTAGGGTTAGAATAATATAATGGCCAGAAGTAAACACACTCGCCGCAAAAATATAATGAACGGTGGTAAGCTCTTATTAGGGCTTATCGCCGTTGTTCTCGTTTTATTATTAGTATTTTTACTAAGCTTTGGCAGACGCCAAAACGACAGTGAACCTACAAATTCAATTCCAAGTATTGGAGAAACCACAGCGGATAACTCTTCTACCGTTAGTGGTACAAGCAGTACTGTAAGCAATGAAAACAGCAGTTCCGTAAGCAATTCTACCGCAAGTGGCAACGTTACTAATACTAATATTGATTATAATCTTATTTTAGTTAACGCTGATAATCTTTTACCTACAAATTACAGCATTAGCGCTAAGGTTATTGCAAATGGAGACAAAGGTTTAAACCCCTACTCTTTAACCTTTGATTCAAGAGCGGTTGAAAACTTAAATCAACTTTTAAACGACGCTAAAAAAGATGGTGTTAACCTTTACGTTATTTCTGCTTACCGTGCTATGAGTAAGCAGGTTTCACTATATGAAGCCGAAGTGGCACGTCAAAAGCAATATAACCCCAATTATAGCGATGCCGAAGCCAAGGCCGCCGCAGGTAAAAACGTGGCAATACCGGGAACTAGCGAACATCAGCTTGGTCTTGCGGTTGATTTTAACACGGTTGAAACCAGCTTTGAAAACACAGATGAATTCCGTTGGTTAAAAGAAAACGCCGAAAAATACGGTTTTGTAAACCGCTATCCTAAAGATAAAACCACTATTACAGGTATAAACTATGAACCCTGGCATTACAGATATGTTGGTGTTGAACATGCAAAGCGTATGAATGACGCAGGACTATGCTTAGAAGAATACGTAAAAACACTTAATTAGGAGTAAATATGTACGCATTAAAACTAGCTCCCGCACTTAAAGAAATTATTTGGGGCGGCAGAAAGCTTATTGACGAATATGGACTTAAAACGGATGGTGCAAATATTGCAGAAGCCTGGGTTATGTCCTGCCATAAAGATGGTAACAGCACCGTTACAAACGGAGAACTTTGTGGCAAAAGTCTGCCCGAAGCATTAGATGTTTTGGGTCCTGGTGCTTTGGGCTTAAAGGCTAAAAAATATCAATATTTTCCACTTTTAATCAAGATTATTGATGCAAAGGCTGATCTTTCTGTTCAGGTGCACCCAAGTGACGAATACGCTTTAAAACACGAAGGTGAATTTGGCAAAACAGAAATGTGGTATATTCTAGATGCCGAAAAAGATGCCAAACTTTATTACGGTTTTAAAGAAAACATTTCAAAAGAAGAATTTAAAAAGCATATTGAAAACGGAACATTAGAAAGCATTTTAAATGCGGTTAAAGTTAATAAAGGTGATTGCTTTTTTATGCCTTCAGGCACAATACACGCCATTGGCAGTGGTATTTTAATTGCGGAAATTCAGCAAAACTCACACACCACCTATCGTGTGTACGACTATAACCGCAAAGATAAAAACGGAAACTTAAGACCGCTTCATATTGAAAAAGCTTTAGACGTTACAAATTTAACTCCCCCACCCGTTTACACAACAAACGATAGCGAAACACTTGCAAGTTGTGAATATTTCACGGTTAAAAAGCGTGTGGTTAATGACCGTTTAACAAGCTATGCCGATGAAGATTCTTTCGTTTCTATTCTTTGCTTAGAGGGTAGTGTTGAATTTTTAGGACTTAAGCTAACAAAAGGTGAATGTGCGTTTATACCTGCAAACACCGGCGTGTTTGAAATTAAAGGCAACGGTACAATTATTGAAAGTAGGGTTTAATTTATGGCAACACTCAATATTGTTTTGGTTGAACCCGAAATTCCGCAAAATACAGGCAATATAGCAAGAACCTGTGCCGCTACGGGAGCAAGACTTCATCTAATAGGTCCTATGGGTTTTAAAATTGACGATAAAAAATTAAAAAGAGCCGGTCTTGATTACTGGCATTTATTAGATATTACCTATTACGATAATTTAGAAGACTTTTTAAATAAAACCGACGGTGCTTTTTATATGTTTACCACAAAAGCACAGCAGGTGTATTCTGATGTTTCTTACCCCGATAATTGCTACTTGTTTTTTGGAAAAGAAACCAAAGGCTTACCCGAAGAACTTATTATTAAATATCAGCAAACTGCTGTTAGAGTTCCTATGATTGAAAGCGCAAGAAGTCTTAACCTTTCTAACACGGTTGCTATTGCGGCTTATGAGGTTTTAAGACAATGGGATTTTCCAACACTGCAAAATTTTGGTGAACTACACAACTATAAATGGAAGGACGTAAAAAATGAAGCTTGACAAAGATATTTTAGCTAAGGTTCATAAATGGCAAGAGCGTAACTACATTTATTACATAAAGCCTACCGATACACCCTTTAAAATTTATAAATGGATTTATTTTGCGCTTTTTGTTTATAACGTAATTTTTACGGT
>JAZNNZ010000197.1:0-2597 GCA_045580525.1 Acutalibacteraceae bacterium | reverse complement strand
TGAAAGTCAAAGAAGATTGGCGCAACCGTCAAGGACTTATTCATTCTTTTGGACTAGATAGTTAAATTTTTCCTATAATACCTTTTAAAAATATCGGCAAGATATTTTTGGGTGATAATATGGAAAGCAAAAACAGTCTTTGGAATAAATTTGTTTTAAGTGGCAAAGTAAGTGATTATTTAGCCTATTCACAAAAAAAGGAAAATCAAAGTGAAGGTACAGAAGAAGTCAAAAAAGATACAGACCAACGGAATAGTAATAAAAACTATTGACGTAAACGAAAGTAACCGACTGCTTGTTATTTTAACAGACAGTCTGGGTGTTATTACTGCGTTTGCAGGTGGCGTGCGCAAACCCAAAAGTAAGCTTGGCGGATCTTGTGGACTTTTTGTATATTCTTCCTTTATTTTAACAGAGTCTGATGGCAAATACAGAATTGACGAGGCCTTTGCAAAAGAACGTTTTTATAACCTTCGTTTTAACGTAACTTCTGTTGCTTTAGCATCCTATTTTTGTGAGCTGCTTTCTGTGCTTATACCTGAAGGCACAAAAGCACCGGAATTTATACCGTGTTTACTTAATGCTTTATACTTAATTACCGAAGAAAAAAAGCCATATTTACTAATAAAGGCTGTTACTGAAATGCAGTTTATGGTGCTTTCAGGATTTATGCCAAATTTAGAAGAATTTATGTGTGAACACACCGAAAACCCGTGCTTTTCTTACATAGATGGCGGCATAATGTGTGATCAATGCGCTAAAAAAACAATAGGCTTTAAAGGGCACAGATTAAATAAAACGTTGTTAGATAGTTTAAAATTTATAACCGAAAGTGATAGTAAAAAGGTATATAATTTTACAATCCCGGAAAAGGATTTAGAAATGCTGAGCAACATTTGTGAAAACTACGTAATTGAGCAAATTGAATACCGTTGTAAAACGTTGGACGGTTTTAAACAACTTTATTAAAGGAATGATAAAAATGGTAAATCTGAAAAATGATGTATTAGAGATTAACGTTAACGAAAAAGGTGCTGAACTTTTTAATCTTATTAAAAACGGAGAAGAGTTTTTATGGCAAGGGGACCCTTCTTTTTGGAAGGGCAGAGCCTATAATTTGTTTCCTATTTGCGGCGGACTAAAGGATGACGAATATTATTATAACGGTAATACATACAGTCTTAAAAAACACGGCTTTGCCAAAGACGTTGAATTTGTTTTAGAAGAAAAAACCGATACAACCGCCACCTTTTTACTTTCATCCAAAACATATAAAGATGCGGGTTACCCATTTAATTACGAATTAAGAATTGTTTACGAACTTAGTGGTGAAACACTTAACGTTTATTACAAAATTAAAAATTTAGATAGTAATGAAATGTATTTTTCTATTGGCGCTCACGAAGGCTATCAGCTTAAAAACGATATAACCGACTATAGCGTTATTTTTGAAGCAGACGACGAGCTTTCTCGTTATATGGTAGACGGTAATTTGGTTAGCTATAATACTCAAAAACTTCCGTTTTCTGATAAAAAGGTTCTACCATTAAAACGTAATTTCTTTGATGACGATGCATTAATTTTTATGGATCATAAATCAAGAAAAGTTGAGCTTAAAAACAATATAAGCGGTCAAAGTATTTTGGTTGAATTTAAAGACTTTGATTACCTGCTTATCTGGACAAAACCAGATAATGTCGCTTTTGTTTGCATTGAACCGTGGACAGGTATGCCGGATATGGTGGACAGCAACAAACAAATTAAAGATAAAAAAGGAATAACAAAACTTGGCGCTTATGAAGAAATTACATATCTTCATTCAATAACCATTGGCGCCACGTTGTAAAAAAAGTATGAACATAAATTTTGAAAAACACTGTAAAACTTTAGAGCTTGATAAGGTGCTTTCTCTTTTACAAGAGGAGGTCTCTTTAGCCGACACTAAAGAACTTGCCCAAAGCTTAAAACCAAGCTTTGATTATAATGAAGTTTTGTTTTTAAATAAGCAAACGGAAGATGCATATATGCTTTCAGCTCGTTTTGCATCTCCTTCTTTTGGCAGAGTACAAAACTGCATTTCACCGCTTTCTCGTGCAGAAATGGGTGGTCTGCTTACCATGGCAGAACTGCTTAAAATTGGTGAATTATTGCGGGTTAACCGTACTGTGTCTGACTGGCGTGAAAACAACGGTGCAGATATTGTCACTTCTTTAGATGAAATTTTTCAGTGTCTTTCACCCAACAAATTTTTAGAAGATAAAATACTTTCTGCAATTAAAACAGAAGATGAAATGGCAGATAATGCTTCGCCGGAACTATATAATATTCGTACAAAAATAAGAAAAGCTTCACAGTCTGTTCGTGAAAAGCTTGATAAAATGATTAGGGGCAGCTCGGCAAAATATCTGCAAGATTCAATTGTAACCCAACGTGAAGGACGTTTCGTTGTTCCTGTAAAGCTTGAACATAAAGGAGAGGTTCCCGGTTTAGTACACGATACTTCTTCTTCTGGCGCTACGCTTTTTGTTGAGCCTATGGCGGTTGTAGAGATTAATAATGAAATTCGTGTTTTACGTTCAAAAGAAAAAGAAGAAATT
>JAZNNZ010000196.1:0-2321 GCA_045580525.1 Acutalibacteraceae bacterium | reverse complement strand
GCTCACAGAACGACATGGCTACGATCCGACTTAGGAAGCACTCCCGGGATGCTATCTCCACAGAACCGCTGTAAATGACGTTGCCCGTGTTGAAGGAAGAACCTTCATCTGCACAACAAAGAAAGAGGATGCCGGAAACATCAACAACTGGATGTCCCCCTCTGAGTGTTATGCAAAGCTCTCTAAGCTTTATACCGGAGCAATGAAAGGCAGAACAATGTACGTTATTCCCTATTCTATGGGTCCCGTTGGTTCTCCTTTAGCAAAAATTGGTGTTGAACTTACCGATTCAATCTACGTTGTTTTAAATATGCTTATTATGACCCGCGTTGGCAACAACGTTTGGGAAGCACTGGGCGACAGTGAAGACTGGGTAAGAGGCCTTCACGCTCGTTGTGATATTGATAAAGAAAAAAGATATATTTGCCACTTCCCCGAAGATAACACAATTATTTCTGTTAACTCCGGTTACGGCGGCAACGTTTTACTTGGTAAAAAATGCTTTGCTTTAAGAATTGCTTCTTACCAAGGTAAAAACGAACAATGGATGGCAGAACACATGCTAATCTTAGGTTTAGAAAATCCACAAGGCGAAGTTAAATATATCGCCGCTGCATTCCCATCTGCTTGTGGTAAAACAAACCTTGCTATGCTTATTCCACCCGAAGGCTTTAGAAAGAAAGGCTACAAAGTTTGGTGCGTAGGTGACGATATTGCCTGGATGCGCAAAGGTCCTGACGGACGTCTTTGGGCTATTAACCCCGAAAACGGTTTCTTTGGTGTTGCTCCCGGTACAAACGTTAAATCTAACCCCAATGCACTTGCTGCTTCTCAAAAGGATGCAATCTTTACTAACGTTGCATTAAATCTTGATACAAACACAGTTTGGTGGGAAGGTATGGATAAAAATCCACCACAAAACGCTCTTAACTGGCGCGGTGAAAAGTATGATCCGGCTTCCGGTGAAAAGATTGCTCACCCCAACAGCCGCTTTACCGCTCCTGCTAAAAACTGTCCTTGCATTTCAAGTGAATTTGAAGCACTTTCAGGCGTTCCGATTTCTGCTATCGTATTTGGCGGCAGACGCGCAAAGACTGCTCCACTTGTATACCAAGCAAAGAGCTGGAACAACGGTGTATTCGTAGGTTCAATTATGGCTTCAGAAACCACAGCCGCAGCTGCCGGTGCAGTTGGTGTGGTTCGTCGTGATCCTATGGCTATGCTTCCCTTCTGCGGTTACCATATGGGTGACTATTTCAATCACTGGATTGAAATGGGTGAAATTTTAGGCGACAAAGCTCCTAAGATTTTCAACGTTAACTGGTTCCGCCTAGATGATGACGGTAACTTCTTATGGCCCGGCTTTGGCGACAATATGAGAGTATTAAACTGGATTATTGACCGCTGCGAAGGTAAGGTTGACGCTAAGGAAACTCCTATCGGTTATGTTCCCTATGCTGATGACATTGATATTTCCGATATGGGTGACTTCAAAAAAGAAACATTAGAAACAATTTTAGAGGTTGATAAAGAAGTTTGGAAACAAGAAGTTGCAGGAATTGAAGAATTCTATGCAAAGATTGGCGACAAGCTACCAGACGAATTAAAGGCTCAGCTAAATAATCTAAAAACTGCTCTTAACTAATAACAAAAGCACGGAAGTTTTTTCCGTGCTTTTTTCTTTGTTTGACACATATATTTTTTAGGTGTATAATAAACAAAAATGTTTTTAGGTGAAAGCTATGAAAAAATTTTTAAGTATTCTTTTAGTTTTAGTACTTACCTTTAGTATGTTAAGTGTTCACGCCGCCGCAAATTATTGCGAACTGTTTGATAAAACTTTAGGTTGTCTTTCTTTTGTTGATGACTACGGTAATGAAAGCACACCCTGGTCTGCAAACAGTATTGCTTTTGTAACCGCGCAAAACATTGGCTTTTGGGATTATTTTAATGAAAGTAAATCTGATATGGCAGAAGGCATGTTTGAATGCTATTCTGTACCAAAAGACAAGTTTGAAGCACTTGCAAACAAGCTTTTTGACGTTAAGGTTGATCTTACTACTGTAAATTATGATAGTATGATTGACATTACATATGATTCCGAAACCTTAACCTATGACGTTATAACACATAACGCCGGTGGCGGTGCTTTTTATCACGTTTACGGTTATAAACAAAGTGGCAACATTTATAACGTTTATATGCAGCAGTCTGCAGACGGTGAATTATACGAAGACTATGCTTTAGCTAAATGCACCATTAACGGAAACTACGTAAAAATAATTTCTTTTGAAATTATTTCTTCTTTACCCAACATTAAC
>JAZNNZ010000195.1:0-5863 GCA_045580525.1 Acutalibacteraceae bacterium | reverse complement strand
GGGTAAAAATTTAAAAGGGCGTCAAGTGTAAAAATACCCAGCTTATTTAAAAGCTGGGCAGTTTTTTCACCTACGCCCTTAACGTATTTTACTTCTCTTTCACTATAAAGCATTAAAAAATCCTTTATTCAACCGAAATATAGAAATAATATACCGGTTGATCACCTTTAATTAAAGTAATTTCAACCTTACTGTCAAGCTTTGCTCTTACGGCTTCGTAAATAGTATCAGCATCGCTGTCGCTTACGTCTTCGCCATAGTAAAGATTTAAAAATTCAGAATTTTTGTTAACCATTTTCTGACAAAGCTTAACTGTACATTCGGTCAAATCGGTTTCGGTAAATACAACCTTACCGTTTTCAATGGCCATAAGGTCATTCTTTTTAATCTTTTGACCGTCGTAGTCGGCATCTCTTGCCGCAAAGGTAATCTGACCTGTTGCAACCTTTTCAAATGCCTTTTGCATATTTATTGCATTTGTTTCATCATCAGTATCGGGGTCAAAACCAAGCATAGCCGCAATACCCATAGGAATTGTTCTTGTGTGAAGTACAATTACCTTTTTGGTGCTTAGAGGTACTGCTTGTTCTGCCGCCATAATGATATTTTTATTGTTTGGTAGAACGTAAACAACTTCACTTGGAGTTGCTTCTACAGCCTTTAAAATATCATCGGTAGAAGGGTTCATTGTCTGTCCACCCGAAACTATAGTATCAACGCCAAGCTCTTTAAATAATTGAGTTAAACCTTCACCAACAGAAATTGAAACAAAACCGTAGTGTTTTGTAGGAGCCGCCGGAGTAAATACTTCGGTGCGTTTTTCGTTTGTGGCAGGTTTTGCATTTTCGTATTGTTCACGCATATTTTCAATTTTTAAATTGATTAGCATACCGTAGTTTAAGCCTTTTTCCAAAGCGTTGCCCGGGTGGTCTGTATGAACGTGAATTTTAATAATATCATCATCTTCAACAACAACCAGACTATCTCCAATACCGCCTAAATATTCACGTAGCTCATCTGCATCTGTATCGGCCTTTTGTTCGCCACGGGAAATAATAAATTCGGTGCAATAGGTAAAGGTGATTTCTGCGGTGTAGTCATCTTCAATATTAAGACCTGCGGTTTTGTCAGCCTTAGCAATCTCATCGCTAGTAACAATTTCGCCGCCTTTAAATACTTCATACATACCTTCAAAAATTTTGAGTATGCCCATACCGCCTGCGTCAACAACACCTGCTTTTTTAAGTACGGGTAAAAGCTCTGGGGTAGAGTCAAGCGCATCTTTAGCACCCGCAAGTACTTCTTCCCAAATTTTCAAAGCGTCTGTTTCTGTGCTGGATAGCGCACTTGCTCTTTCAGAAGCAATACGCATAACAGTCAGCATTGTGCCTTCTGTTGGTTTCATAACTGCCTTATAAGCTGCTGCAACGCCCTGTTCTAGTGCCGCACAAAGATTTTCTGCGGTTACTTCACTTTGTCCCTTTAAGCCTTTTGCAAAGCCACGGAATAATAACGAAGTAATAACACCGGAGTTACCACGTGCACCACGAAGTAGCGCAGATGCTGCAACTTCAGCAACCTCACCTGCAGGCTTGTCAGAAATCTTTTCTAAAGCTCTTGCGGCGTTGCCGATACTCATAGACATATTAGTACCCGTATCTCCATCAGGAACAGGGAATACGTTTAATTCATCTACCGATTTGCGATATTTATAAATATTGTTTGCGCCAGAAATTATCGCATCACGGAGCATGTTACCGTTAAACAAAATAATACAACTCCTTTTTAGCGATTAACCCTTAACGCCATCAACGCGAATGGTTACTTTATCTACCTTAATGCCTGTAGCTTCCTCAACGGTGTATTTAACCTTATGAGTAATGCTTTTGGCAATTGCATTTATATTCATACCATATGCTACAATAATGTGTAGGTCAATGGAAATTGAATTCATATCTCCCGTAACAACAACACCTTCATCAAGATGGTTTTTGTTGAACAGTCTTTTAATTTTTTGAATTCCGCCTGTAGGAACCATACCGGCAACACCAAAACAACTTGTAGCGGCGCGACCGATAAGTTTAGCAAAATAGTCGTTAGAAACTGTTATTTTACCAAGTCTGGTTTCGTAAGAAATCATATATTAACCTCCTGTTAATTTACATTTTCTAATTTATAAAACAAATCACTTACCGAAGGGTAAAAGGGATTTTTTATATTGTCGTTATACATTACAAGTCCTTTGCGGTGACAAATAGGAATAACGGGTAGTTCAGAGTTGAATACGTTAAGCATATCTCCCAATGAATATTCACCCGTGTAGAACTTGCTGACTGCAGTTTTTGCAGATACGGTTTTTTCAGTAGCGGCTGATGATGTGCTGTCTGTAGAATTAATAGTGCTTGAAGGAATATAACCTTTAGCTTCAATAACATTCATCATATCACTTAAATCCATATTGTTAGAAATCCTCATTTCTCCCAAATATAAATCAAAGTTTTTAGCGCTGATTCTGGCATCGTAGGTTTCTCTCGAAACCTTTTCAACCGTAACCGTAAAGCCAAAATCGTTAAGCTGTTTAGCAATTTGGTCGGCTGCTGCAACACGAACGCTGTTGTCGGTATTAACTAAAATGCTAAAGTTAATGGTTTTTTCGTTTTTAATATATTTACCTGCCGCATTTTTATCAATAATATCTGCATTTTTTAGGTTAGAAGCAGCAATTTCATTGTTTGCAGTAACAGAAATTGATTGATAATCTTTAGCCGCCTTAAACACAGAAGGAAATGGTCCTTTTGCGGCGGAGGCGTTTGTAAAATAAGATTCTTTTGCAATCTTTTCACGGTCTAAACAGGCGGAAATTGCCTGTCTTACAGATAAATTGCTTAAATATCTGCTATTATAGTTAATGCCTAAAAATACAAGATTATTCAGGTTAACTTCAGCTTTAGCACCATTCATTTTTGGAAAACTGCCATCACTCAAATCAGAATAATAATAGTCTACCACGTTAATTTCAATGTTGTGATAATCGGCTTCATCATCAGGGGAGTCCACAAGACCGATATTTTCTATTTTTGAAATGGTACCGTAATAATTTTTATTAATAACAAGAGCCGAGTAATCTTCGTTAAAAAGATATCTTCCCGCGCCAATAGGGGGCAACGCTTTATTATCAGAGTTTTTCAGCTGGTCGCTATTAGTTTTTAGTATTGGAAAATCCAATACGTTTAAAAAGTACGGGTCGGCTTTATTAAGGGTTATAACCACCGTGTTTGTGCTTTGCTTAACGATTGAAGCCGCATTTTTTAACGAGTAGTTATAAACCGAAGTAGATCCTTTTGCCTTATTAAATGAAAAAACAACATCATCTGCGGTAACGGGTGAACCGTCGCTGAATTTTGCGTCTTTAAGCACAATAATGCAGCTTTTATCTTCTATAGTTACGCTTGAAGCTAATGCGTTTACAGGGTTAAACTCATTATCTGTTTTTACAAGCGGATCAAACAATAAATGACTAAGCTCAAAGTTTTGTTTGGTTTTGCAGGTGTATGGATCAAAACTATCTTTGGTGCAATAAAGCAAATCAAAGTTTGAAAGATCACTTTTAACGGTGTTGCCAATATCGGTTTTATCGTCATCGTTTATAGGTTTGTTAGAACAACCCGTTAAAGTTATTAAAAGACATACCGCAATAATTAAAGAAAGAAATTTTCTGTTAATTTGGCACACCTTCTTTAAAACATTATTTAGTCAGTTTATTATTATACCTTAAATTTAAGATTTTTTCAACAACTTATTTTAAACATTTATATTTTTGTAGCAAATTGTTTTTGCGTTTTGGCATTTGCCTGTTTTGTTATCAATATCAAATATCACGCCCGAAAGCACATACGGAGCATCTCCGTTTTCAAATTTTATTGCGGCGTTATCTTTAATTTTTGCAATAGAAATATCAGGCTTTACGCTTAGTACCGAGTTATAAGAACCGGTATAACCTATATCAGTAATATAACCGCAACCGTCAAAAATATCGCAGTCGGCAGTCAGAACGTGGGTGTGAGTGCCAAACAAAGCAGAAATGCGGTCCTTTGCATAAAACATTAAAGCCTTTTTTTCACTTGTAGCTTCAGCATGAAAATCCACAACAATATTTTTTATGCCCATATTGTTGGCTTTTTCTATAAGCTCATCTAAAACGGTAAAAGGGTTAATTGCGGTTTCATAAAGCGGATGAATATTTTCTAAAAACACACGCCCCAATAAATTTATAACAAAAAGCTGTGTAAAGCCCAAATCAACAACGGTGTAACCTTTGCCTAAAAATTTATCAGATAAATTGTGTGGGCGCAGTAGCCTGTCATTATTTTCAAGCTCTTCTAAAATTTCTTTTCTTTTTAAGGTGTGGTTGCCGCCGGTTATAACGTCTGCGCCGGCTGAAAGAATATCTCTCATAGAAAGGGGAGTAACCCCGTTTCCGTCGGCAGAATTTTCACCGTTTACAATTGTAATATCAATTTTTTCTTCCGCCTTTATTTTGGGCAGCATTTTTCTTAAAGCTAAAACTCCGCCCGAGCCACAAACGTCACCAATACATAAAACCTTCATAGTTGTCCCATTCTAAATGTTTATTTATTATATTTTACTATATTTATAATATTTTTTCAACTTAAATATTAGCGGTTGATTTTTGTTTTTAGGTTTGCTATACTTAATTATGTATATTTTGTATGTTAGGAAGTATAGTATGCAGTATAATTTTTCAGACAATGTTAAAGCCTTAAAACCATCTGCAATTAGAGAAATTTTAAAGCTTTCAAGCACACCCGGTATGATTCCTTTTTCTGCCGGCAACCCCGCTCCCGAAGCCTTTCCGTTTAAAGAAATTGAAAGCATTTCTAAAGAAATTTTAGAAAAAGAACCCATTAATGCTTTGCAATATTCCGTTACAGAAGGGTATAATCCTTTGCGTAATGCAGTAAAGGAATATTTAAATAAAAAATACGGTCTTGTAAAGGATGATGAAGACCTTATTATAACTTCAGGCGCACAACAAGCCATTGCACTTTCGGCAAGAGTTCTTTGTAATAAGGGCGATTTACTTGCAAGTGAAGACCCTTCTTTTATTGGTTCATTAAACGCCTTCCGTTCTTATGGAATTGGTCTGGTTGGCATAAAAACAGATTCAGACGGTGTTAATCTTGAATCTTTAGAAGAAGCCTTTAAAAACGATAGGGTAAAGGTTTTTTATACTATTCCTAACTTCCAGAACCCATCGGGTATTACCATGAGTTTAGCTAAACGCAAAGCGGTTTTAGCGTTGGCTGAAAAATACAATAAGGTCATTATTGAAGACGATCCTTACGGTGAATTAAGATTTAAGGGTGAATTTTTACCCAGCATTAAATCTTTTGATAGAAATGGTAATGTAATATACGTTGGTTCTTTTTCGAAGGTAATTTCTCCGGGTATGCGCGTGGGTTATTGCTTAGCTAACGAAGAACTTATAAAGAAAATTACCGTTTGTAAGCAGACAAGTGACGTTCATACAAACATCTGGGCGCAGATGGTCGCCCACAAATTTTTAACCGAATGTGACTTTGAAGGTCACTTAAAGAAAATCAGAGAAATTTATCGCAAAAAGGCAGAACTTATGATGAGCCTTTGTGATAAACATTTAGCACCCTATATTACATATCAAAAGGTAGAGGGCGGTCTGTTTTTGTGGTGTAAATTACCCGATAATGTTAAAATGACAGACTTTTGTAAATACGCTGTAACAAACGGTGTTGCAACGGTACCCGGTACTGCATTTTTGTGTGATACCGAAGCCGATACACAGAAGTCGGAGGCCAAGCGGTCT
>JAZNNZ010000194.1:0-1596 GCA_045580525.1 Acutalibacteraceae bacterium | reverse complement strand
TAGATTTTCATACTCACCCGTTTATAGAGCAAAATAAAAATATTTGTTCGCATAAAGCGGTTTTAGATATGACCTATAAAACAACACTTTCGCTGTGTAAAAATTTAGGGGTTAGTAAAATTTGCGGCTCTGTTATAGAGTTCGGCGGAGAGTTAAATGGCTTTGACAGGGTGCTTGATAATAATACTAAAGCCATAAAGCTTAAAGAAATTTATGGAGATTTTTATATTCCCGGCTTTCATATAAACCCCGATTATTTAGAAGAATCTTTATCTGAAATTGAAAAAATGTCGGCGTTGGGCTTTAAAATAATGGGGGAATTGGTACCATATATTGATAACTGGCAAAAGGGTTATAACAGCGCAGAATTTGATGAAATATTAAATAATGCGGGTAAGAAAAACCTGATTGTAAGTATTCATTCTATGGATAACGACGCTATGGACGAAATGGTTAAAAAGCATAATGACGTAGTTTTTGTTGCGGCACACCCCGGCGAATATAACGATTTGATGCGCCATATTGAAAGAATGAAATTTAGTGAAAACTATTATATAGATATTTCGGGTTACGGAATTTTTCGTCACGGAGCATTATACCGTTTAATTAAAGCATTTGGTGAAGATCGTATACTTTTGGGATCTGATTATCCAACCTGCAATATGGGTATGTATATTGGCGGTGTTTTATTCGATAATCTTTTAACCGACACCCAAAAAGAAAAAATACTAGCCAAAAATGCAAAAAAACTGTTAGGCATTTAAGGAGTAAAAATGAAAACCTATTTATTTGATTTTGATGGTACTTTGGTAGATTCAATGCCAAAATTCGTAGCATCGGTATTAAGAATTTTAGATGAAGAAAATATTAAATACGGCGATGATATAATTAAAATTGTAACACCTTTGGGGGTGCTTGGTACTGCAAAATATTTTATAACACTCGGCTCAAAATTAACGGTAGAAGAAATCGTGAAAAAGATGGAAGTTTATATGTCACAAGCCTATTTGTATGAAATAGAAGCAAAGCCTACCGTTATAGAAACCATTAAAGCCTTAAAAGAAAAAGGGGCAGACCTTAATATTTTAACCGCAAGTCCCCACGTTACTTTAGATCCCTGCTTAAAGCGTATCGGTATTTACGATTTATTTTCTAACGTTTGGTCGTGCGATGATTTTAACACTACAAAAGGCGACCCCGAAATTTATAAAATGGCAGCAAAAAAGCTTGGTAAAAAGGTAAACGAAATTTTGTTTGTAGACGATAATTTAAACGCCGATAAAACCGCAAAGGCTGCCGGAATGAAGGTAAGCGGCATTTATGATGATTCTTCAAAAGAAATGATAGAAGAAATAAAACAGGTTGCCGATTTTTATGCTTACGAATTTAAAGATATTTTAAATTTTGATTTTTAAGGAGTAAAAAAATGAAGCATTTTTTAATTGTTGTAGATATTCAAAACGATTTTGTAGATGGTTCGCTTGGCACTAAAGAAGCGGTAAATATTATAGATAACGCCGCAAAGAAAATTAAAGAGTTTGATGGCGAAATTTTTGTTACTTACGATACCCACTTTGAAGATTATTTAAAAACTAT
>JAZNNZ010000193.1:0-5418 GCA_045580525.1 Acutalibacteraceae bacterium | reverse complement strand
TACCTAATAGAGAACAAAAAATGTATTGACACTTCTAAATAAAAAGTGCATAATATATATAATATAAATTAAATATAATTATAAATGCGTTTGATTTGGGAGAAGTAATATTCATTCTTTGCACACAGAGAGGGTGCTGTTTGCTGAAATGCGCCCTGCAAAAAGAATATGAAATGCACCCAAAAAGCACGGGGCGGGAAAGTGTAAAAATGAGTATCGCCCTGCGGAAAAAGCCCCGTTAGCGCTTAAAAGTTATAAATCGGAGTGGAACCGCGGTATTTTGCCGCCTCCCGAAAGCTTAAGTATTTTTAGCTTTCGGGTATTTTTATTTTTGGAGGGCATTTATGTTTTTTAAAAACGCAAAAGAAGATATTAAAGCTGTTAAAGAGCGCGATCCTGCCGCCAGAAGTGCTTTAGAAATTTTCTTTTTATACCCAGGCGTTAAAGCTTTAAGAATGTACCGACGTGCAAACTTTTTTTACCGCCACAATTTTAAATTTTTAGCAAGATGGATTTCTCAACGTTGCGTTAGAAAAACGGGAATTGAAATTCACCCTGCCGCCACAATTGGCAAACGACTGGTTATTGACCACGGTGTTGGGGTTGTAATTGGAGAAACCGCAATTATTGGAGATGACTGCTTAATTTACCAGGGAGTAACTTTGGGCGGTACAGGTAAAGAGCTTGGCAAACGCCACCCAACATTAGGTAACAACGTTATGGTCGGTGCGGGTGCTAAGGTGCTGGGACCATTTAAGGTTGGAGATAACGCCCGTATTGCAGCGGGTGCTGTAGTACTTGCAGAAGTGCCCGAAAACTCAACCGCAACAGGTGTTCCTGCACGTGTTGTTAAAATTAACGGTGAACGCGTACCGCTTGATCAGGTTCATATACCAGACCCTGTAAGTCAAGAGCTATGCAGACTAAACCAAAGAATTGAAGAAATTTATAAGAGGTTAGAAAAATAATGAGAATTTATAACACTTTAACAAGAAATAAGGACGAACTTAAAAACGAAGGTCAGATTAAAATTTACGCTTGTGGACCTACCGTTTATAACTTTATTCACATTGGTAACGCACGTCCCCTTTGTGTTTTTGACGTGTTGCGCCGCTACTTAAAATACGCCGGTTACGACGTTAAGTACGTACAAAACTTTACCGACGTTGACGATAAGCTTATAAAAAAGGCCAACGAAGAAGGTATTACCGTACCACAAGTGGCAGAGCGTTATATTAAAGAGTTTTTTACCGACGCCGAAGGACTAAACATTTTAAAGGCCGACGTTCATCCTAAAGCTACAGAAAATATTGATGCCATTATTGAGCTAATCTCTACCCTTATTGAAAAAGGCTTTGCTTATGAAAGCCGCGGCGACGTGTATTTCAGAGCAGAAAAATTCCACGAATATGGCAAACTTTCTCATCAACCGTTAGACGATTTACAGTCGGGCGCCAGAATTGACATTAACGAACAAAAAGAAAGACCTATGGACTTTGCCTTATGGAAGGCCGCAAAACCGGGCGAACCATATTGGGAAAGTCCCTGGGGACTTGGCAGACCCGGTTGGCATATTGAATGCTCTGCAATGGCAAACCGCTATTTAGGTAAAACTATTGACATTCACTGCGGTGGCGAAGATCTTGTTTTTCCACACCATGAAAACGAAATTGCTCAAAGCGAATGCGCCAATGGCTGTGAATTTGCAAAATTCTGGATGCACAACGGTTATATTAACGTAGATAACCGCAAAATGAGTAAATCCTTAGGCAACTTCTTTACGGTACGTGAAGTGGCTGAAAAGTTTGGCTATGAGCCCATTCGTTATATAATGGTGGCTTCACATTATCGTAGCCCCATTAATTATTCGGTTGAAATTATTGAACAAGCGGTGGCTTCTTTAAGTAGATTATATTCACTTAAAACCACCCTTAAAGAAAAAATTTCCGACTGTAAAATAGCCGGTGGCGAAACACCCGCATTTTTAGCAAAATACGAAGAAGAGTTCAGCGCCGCTTTAGCAGATGACCTTAATACTGCAGATGCTCTTGGCACACTTTTCTCGTTAGTTAAAGAAATTAACATTTTAATAACAGAAGACCAGGGTATTGATACTTTAAGAAAATGCGAAGAAACCTTCTTGCGCCTTGCCGACGTTTTGGGCTTTTTATACGTAGAAAAAGAAGAAAGCGTTGATAAGGAAATTGAAGACCTTATTGCAGAAAGAACAGAAGCCAGAAAAAATAAAAATTTTGCCCGTGCTGATGAAATAAGAGATATTTTAAAAGCAAAGGGTATTGAACTATTAGATACAAAAGATGGCGTTAAATGGAGAAAAATATAAATGAATGAGCGGCTTTTATATTTAGGAAAAAGCTACGATATTTTTGTTAACGATAATCACATTTTTGGTACCGACGCTGTACTGCTTTCGCATTTTGCGGCCCCTAAAAAGACCGATAAATGCTTAGATATTGGTAGCGGCAACGGGATTATTCCGTTTTTGTGGTTAAGAGATAATCCAAATTTAGATGTTTCTACCATTGAAATACAAGAAGAAGCCTATATGCTTTCTAAAAAGACAGCAGAAAAGAACGGTTTTAATATAAATTTGGTGCATGGTGATATTAAGGAATATGAAAAGTTTTTTAATAAAGGCAGCTTTACCCTTATAAGCTGTAATCCGCCTTATTTTGCCGAAAACGACGGTATTAAAGCCACACAGACACACCGCGTTATGCAACGCCACGAAGTATCTTTAGATATTTTTTCTTTAAGCAACGCCGTTAAAAATCTACTTAATTTTGGCGGCAGATTTTGTATGTGTATTCGTCCTGAACGCCTTTTTGAAGTTGCAAACGCCTTTAAAGAAAATTCACTTGCAATAAAAAGAATAAAGTTCGTTTGCAAAAACAAAGACGCTTCACCAAAGCTTGTGCTTATTGAAGCCAAAAAGGGCGCAAAAGAAGGACTTGTGGTTGAACCCAACCTTATTTTGTTTGAAAACGGTGTTGAGACCCCACAAGTACAAGAAATTTATAAAGAAATAAGAGAGTAAAAATGAACAACAAAAGAGCCACAATTAAAGACGTTGCCGCTTTAGCTGAAACTTCCGTTTCGGTGGTTTCTTACGTTTTAAACAACACCCCCGGCAAAAGCATTTCTGACAAAACCAAAGAACGCATTTTTGCCGCCGCACAAAAACTTAATTACGTTCCAAACAGCGCCGCACGCGCTTTAAGAACAGGCAGTATTAACACTATTGCTTTTTTTGCCTTTTGGAATACAGAAGACAGCTCTTATAACAAATTTTTATCGGGTCTTACACACGCCGCTACAAAAAAGGGATACAGCATTACCCTTTGCGATAATGCCGCCCTTACAAAATCAAAGCTTTTAAAGTTACATAGTCAGCTTAATTTCAGCGGCGTTATAGTACTGCTTTCGGGTAACCCATATATTGAAGACAACAACATTAAAGAAGCCGACATTGTAGCCGCTTTAAAGGCGGTTAATATTCCTTCTTTAATTATTAACGGAGAAAGTGATTTTTCTTCTTTTGGTATTGAAGCGCTTCATTTTGGTTTTTTTGAAACCGCCTTTATTGCAACCGAGTATTTAATAAACCATGGTTGTAAAAGCATTGCTTATTTAAAGGATCAACCAAACTTTGTGTTTGAAACCGACCGTCTTAAGGGCTTTTATGCCGCTTTGGCAAAGCACGGATTATCTGAACACAGCGTTGTTAGTACAAAAAATATTGGTAAACTTTTAAAAGATAAAAAACCCGATGGGGTTGTTACAAATAAATCTGATGCAGGGTATTTATTTTTAAAAGCGGCAAAGCAAAAAAATATTAATATACCAAAAGATATAAAGGTTATTGCCGCCAATAACGAAGGCTTTGCAGAATATTTAGAGCCAAAGCTTACTACCGTTTCACTTCCTTTAAATGAATTTGGTAAAACCGCGGCTTTTAAGATAATAAATAAATTAGAAAATAAAAATTATGAACTACCTACTTTAGAATATAAGGTAATTTTCAGAGAGAGTGTTTAAGTGTTTAAGAAATTAATTGGAACAAAGGCTTTTTATAAGCGTGTTTTTGCGCTAATGCTACCCATAATGCTCCAAAACGCCATAACCAACTTTGTTAATATGCTTGACAACGTTATGGTTGGTCAAGTTGGACAGGTTGAAATGACGGGCGTTGCGGTTGCAAACCAGCTTATTTTTGTATTTAATCTTGCCATTTTTGGAGCAATTTCTGGGGCGGGTATTTTTACAGCGCAATTTTTTGGTAAAAAGGATGACGAAGGCATTCGCCACACCTTCCGCTTTAAAATGATTGTAGGTTTACTTTTAACCGTTATTGGTATTTTGGTTCTTATATTTTTTGGTAAGAACTTAGTTGGACTCTATTTAAAGGGCGAAGGTGACGCCCGTCTTATTTTGGGTTCTTTAAAATCTGCATACCAATACATTTTAATTATGATAATAGGTTTAATTCCTTATACCATAGTGCAATGCTTTTCAAGCACCCTTCGCGAAACCGACAAACCCGTACCACCCATGATTGCGGGTATTGTAGCGGTGTTAGTAAACCTTATTTTAAACTATGTTTTAATATTTGGTAATTTTGGTGCTCCCGCGCTTGGCGTAAAGGGCGCCGCTATTGCCACCGTTATTTCACGTTTTGTTGAACTTGCGGTTATTTTAATTTATACCTGTGTAGCAAAAGCAAAAAATCCATTTATTATTGGTGCTTTTAGTTCTTTATATATTCCCAAAAGCCTTATTAAGCAAATTGCAATTAAAGGTCTTCCCCTTATGGCAAACGAAACCTTTTGGGCAATGGGTATGGCCACCGTTAACCAAGCCTATAGCGTTATTGGCTACGACGTGGTTTCGGCAAACAATATAACCAGCACCTTCTGGCAGGTTTTCTCGGTTGCTTTTTTAAGTATAGGCGGAGCTATAGGTATTGTGTTAGGTCAGGATTTAGGTGCAGGTAAATTAAACGAAGCCAAGCATACAGCCTATAAGCTAATTGCTCTTTCAACCTTTATTGCAACAATTGTTGGCATAATATTTATGATTTGTGCCGAGTTTATTCCAAACTTCTATAACGTTGACGACAACGTAAAGCATCTGGCAACAAGATTAATGCAAATTGCCGCTATTGCAATGCCTATTGATGCGTTTTCACACGGTGCTTACTTTACCCTGCGCTCCGGCGGTAAAACCTTTATAACCTTTTTATTTGACTGCGGCTACGTTTGGTTAATTAACGTACCAATTGCAATATGCTTATCATCATTTACTTCGCTTAGTATTTTAATTATTTATGCAATAATTAACTTTGCGGCAATTTCTAAATGCTTTATTGGATTCTTTTTGGTTAGAAAAGGTATCTGG
>JAZNNZ010000192.1:0-9130 GCA_045580525.1 Acutalibacteraceae bacterium | reverse complement strand
GCTTGTTTAACCTTAATTTGTGCACAAGCCCTATTGCCTTTTTTTCGTTAGAAGCTTCGGATTTAATTTCTAACGGTTTTGGGGTCTCGAAATATTCCCCAATTTTTTCTTTTTTAAAGAAGTTTTTAATTATTGAAGTGTATGAGATTTTAAAGTACTTTTTACAAACGCTATTGTTCGGTTTTGAATTGCGTCTATAAAGACTTGCAATTTCAACATTTGAAAGTCCGCCTAAAAGATTAGACATAGTATTGCCAAAAGCGTTATTATCGGACCATTCAATATTTGATAATACTAAAACTCTCATAGCTGCTCCTTTTTATTTTTCTATATCAATAAGCTTTCCAAGCTCATATTCCCACTTTTCCGGTTTAAGCGGCCAAAAACCACCGCCCGGGAAAAAGGTGAATTCACCAAAATAAATTTTGCCACCAATTTCATATAAATCAATTCTTACAAATTTCATATCTTTTGAAAGATTTGCGGCAAATTCCTTCATTTGCTCAAAGGTTTGGGGCTTTTCTATAACTTTATCGCTATACCCATAAATTCTTGTTAAGTCTAAATGATTAAAATCCATATCATAAAAATCTGTGCGCATATCGGTAGAACGATCGGTAGCAATAAGAAGAATTTCGGGTTTACCGTTAAAGCAGAAAAACTTATAGTCGTTTATATCTGTTTGACCATCTGTGGCCATATGTTTTTCGGCATAAATTAAAGGTTTTACGTCTTTATAAGGGTATTCTCTGCCAAAAACATAGGAATTCATTTTTAATCTGCCTTCAAAAAAGCTTTTTAGTTCTTTTTTATCTATGCAAGACTTATCGTTAATAACCTTAACACTGCCTGAATCGTGATTGCATTTTAAAACAAATTTATCGGGTAAAGCATCAAAATCAATATCATCAAAATGCTCCCAAGAACCGTAAATTGGAATTAAATACTCTTCTCCAAAATTTTCTTTTATGTAATCTCTAACCCCAATTTTATCTACAAGCTGGGTATATTCGGGATGAATATCGTGAATTTTTAACCAATTTAATTTATCGCAAAGAGTAACAGGGTTTTTAAGATTCAGCTTTTTACCCGCCTTTATTCTATAAACCATTTTTAAATATGGTTTTGTAGGAATAAAGCGCAATAGGTTGATAAGTTTTAAACGGAGTTCTCTGTTTTTTATAATATCTCTGTAATCTATCATTACAAATTCTCCTTATACCACTCTATCGCTTCGTTAAGTCCGCGCTTAAAATCATAATCAGGGTCGTAACCAAGTAGCTTTCTGGCTTTACTAATATCTGCGTTAGAGTGCTTAATATCACCCTTGCGGTCGGGTCCAAAGTTTGGCTTAATGTTTTTACCAAGCGCTGTGGTTAAGGTGTTATAAATATCAATTAAATATTCTCTGCCACCGTATGCTACGTTAAAAGCGTTCCCCGCTGCTTCATGCGTTGCAAGACAAGCTTTTAGGTTTGCTTCAATAACGTTTTCAATATAGGTAAAGTCACGACTCTGCTTACCGTCACCATTTATAGTTGGTACTTCATCATTAAGTAGCATTTTAATAAACTTAGGAATAACTGCAGCATAGGCGCCATCGGGATTTTGTCTGCGGCCAAAAACATTAAAATAGCGTAAGCCATAGGTATCAAGTCCGTAATGCATTGTGTATTGCTTTGCCCATTCTTCGTCGCAACGCTTTGTTAAGGCATATGGAGAAAGAATATTGCCTTCTCTACCTTCAGTTTTAGGAAGATTTGGTTCATCACCGTAAACCGAGCTTGAAGAAGCATAAACAAACTTTTTAACACCGTTTATACGAGAAGCCTCAAGCATATTAAGTGTTCCCGTAATATTATTTACGTTATAAAAAAGCGGCATTTCAATACTGCGTGGCACACTGCCCCAAGCGGCTTGATTTAAAACAAAATCAACACCTTCTGTTGCTTTTTTGCAGGTTTCAAAATCCTTAATATCTCCCTTTACAAATTCGTAATTAGGGTTATTAATAAATAAATCAACGTTTTCTTGTTTTCCGGTGCTTAGGTCGTCTAAGCAACGAACCTTATAACCTAAGTTTAATATTGCTTCACAAAGGTTGGAACCAATAAAACCGGCTCCACCTGTTACTAAAAAGAGTGAATCTTTTGGAAATTTAAGATCTTTATATCCCATTTTTATAGTCTCCAGTAGCAGTAACCTGCATCTTCATATTCTTTTCTGTTTAATACGCCTTTAATATCTAGCAATACCTTTGTACCTAACCCGAAGAAACCATCAACTTCGTCCATAGTAAATTTACTAAAGCATTCGTGAGAAACTGCTAAAATAACTGCGTCCATATCTTTTATTTCGCTAATATCTTTAAATTCAACACCGTAAAGCATTTTTGCTTCCTTTGCATCGGCTTCGGGGTCAGCAATTACGGGTTCAATACCATATTCGCGTAATTCTTTAACAATATCGTAAACCTTACTGTTACGTGTATCAGGGCAGTTTTCTTTAAAGGTAAAGCCTAAAATTGCAACCTTTGCATTTTTAACCGCCTTTTCAGATTTAATTAAATTTTTAACGCAGTTTTCTGCAACGTATTTACCCATATCGTCGTTAATTCTTCTACCTGCTAGTATAACCTGGCTATGATAACCTAACATTTCTGCTTTATAGGTTAAATAATATGGGTCAACACCAATACAGTGTCCGCCAACTAACCCTGGGAAAAACTTTAAGAAATTCCACTTTGTTCCTGCGGCTTCTAAAACCGATTTTGTATCAATACCAATTTTATTAAAGATAATTGATAATTCGTTCATAAAGGCAATATTGATATCTCTTTGGCTGTTTTCAATAACCTTTGCGGCTTCTGCAACCTTAATTGCATTAGCACGGTGCACTCCCGCTTCAACAACAAGCTCATAAACCTTTGCAATTTCTTCCAAAGATTCTTCGTCCATACCCGAAACGATTTTTACAATTGTTTCTAATCTGTGCACCTTATCGCCGGGGTTAATTCTTTCAGGGGAATAACCCACCTTAAAGTCCACTCCGCATTTTAGTCCCGATTCTTTTTCTAAAATTGGCACACAAATGTCTTCTGTAACACCGGGATATACGGTAGATTCATACACAACAATGCTACCCTTTGTTAAATTGCGGCCAACAATTCTACTTGCGCCTTCAACGGGAGTTAAATCAGGTGTGTGGTCATCGTAAACTGGGGTTGGAACTGCAACGATATGAAACTTTGCTTCACGCAGTTTGCTTTCATCTGAAGTAAACTCTACTGTTGTATTTTTAATGGCGTCATTGCCCACTTCGTTTGTGGGGTCGATACCACTTTTATAAAGTTCAATCTTCTTTTCGTTTAGGTCAAAACCAATAACATCAACCTTTTTTGCAAAGGCAACAGCAATTGGCATACCTACGTAACCTAAGCCTACTAATGAAATTTTTTCTTCTTTTGCTACAATTTTTTCGTATAAAGACATAACTCTTACCCCTTTATTTTACAAAATTATAATAATTATCAATTATGATTTGCCTATTGAATTCTTTTTCAATCTTTTCTCTTGCGGCGTTACCAAGTGCCGCTTTTTCTTTTTGGCTTAATGCACAAAAGCTTTCAATTTTGTTGTATAAATCTTCTTTATCTTTAACGGTAAAATAATAACCCGTTGTACCGTCGTTAACACCTTCAACGCAACCCGGTATATTAGAAACAATGGCTGCGCGCCCGCAAGCCGCGGCTTCAAGAACAACGTTACTCATACCTTCGTGATGTGATGGATGAATTAAGCAATCGCTCTTTGCTAAAAGCTTGTGCACCTCTTCGTGAGGCACTCCGTTATAAAAAATAACTTTCTCGTTATCTTTAAAGGCTTCAACCTTTTGCTTATACTCGTCATCTTCGTACCAGCCAACAATATGAAATTCTGCATTCAAATTATTTTCTGAAGCCTTTTGAATAGCATAAAACAGTTCGTCGTATCCTTTATCTTTACGCACCCGCGCAATGGTTATAAATTTTGTGGTTTTATTTTCAGGATATTCTTCAAACGGGTTGGTGCTTAAATTAACACCTGAGCCCGGCAGCAGTCCGTAATTTTGTTTAACAACCTTTTTGCTAACAAAGAAGTTCATATTGCTACTGTTTTGAAAATAAACCATTTTTGCTTTTTTATATGCAATCTTTTGTAAAATAAGCATTATTTTTGCAACAATGTTTTGCTTTTCAAAATTAGCGCCAAGACCCGTTACGTTTGCAACGTATGGTGTTTTTGTAATAGTGCAGGCAAGTCCACCGTAAATATTTGGCTTTGCTGTATAGGTAAAAACAACGTCGGGTTTTACTTCTTTAATTATTTTTCTTATTGCAAAGGTGGTTTTAAGGTCTTCAATGGGGTTAGTGCCAAAACGATTCATTTTAAGGTCTATTACCTTTGCGCCCTTTTCTTCTAATTGATGATTTCTATCATCCTGCGGTAGGGCTATAAAAACCTTTTCACCCATCTTTACTAAATGCTCTACAAGTTCAATTCTGAAGTTGTAAACTGTGGTAAAATCGTTAACAACAATTAAAACCTTTTTATCCATAAATAACTTCCTATAAAGTTTTTAATATTTTTTCTGCAATGCCTACTGAATCAATACCAAACTGACTTCTTAAATATTTTTGACTACCCACAATAGAAGAATAGGTATCGTTTAGTCCTACACGAAGCAGTTTTGCTTTTTGTGGGTTTTCGGCTAATACTTCTGCAACAGCAGAGCCAAAGCCACCAACAATATTTTGTTCTTCAACAGTAACAATTAGCTCAAAGTCTTTTGCGGTGTTATTAATAACTTCGGTATCAAGCGGTTTTACTGTTGGGAAGGTGTAAACCAATGGGTCAATGCCATGTTCTTTTAAAATATTTACCGCGCCTTCAATCTCTTCAAAGATTGCTCCCGTTGAAAAAATTGCTACCCTTTTACCATCTTTAACCTTTATGGCCTTACCAATGGTAAAGTTTTCAATTTTTTCGTGAATACGCTTTTCACCGCCGCGGCCCAAGCGCAAATAACAAGTACCGTTATATTTTGCCATGGCTTTTGTGGCTTCTTCGGCTTCTAGTAAATCGCCGGGAGCAAGTACTACAACACCGGGAAGTGAACGAAGAATTGAAATATCTTCTGTTGCGTGGTGGCTCATACCAAGTGAACCGTAAACAAATCCGCCACCAACACAAACCACCTTAACATTTGCGTTATGATAAGCGCAGTCGTTTCTGATTTGTTCTAAACAACGAAGGGTTGGAAAGTTACCAATTGAATAGGTAAACACCGTTTTTCCAGTTAGCGCCATACCTGCCGCTAACGTAGTCATATTTTGTTCGGCAATACCCGCGTTTGTGAACTGCTCAGGTACTGCTTCCCAGTATGGCTTTAAAACGCCAAAACCAAGATCTCCCGTTACAAGCTCAATATTTTTATCTTCTTTTGCAAGACTAATTAAGGTTTTAACAAAGGTATCTCTCATTTATTTGCCCTCCTTTAGTCTTTCAACGTCTTCCAAACTGTTAACTCTTCTTGGGTTTTCTAAAAATGAAGGCGCCCAGGTTTCTGTCATGGTATGGTCTTTGCCATCAAGTTCAACCTTAAGGTTTGGGTTTTCAATACCGTTTGGTGTATAAACGTCTTCTACACCTTCAGGTTTTACCTTATGTAGTTCTGTTACTGCGGTATCATACTCCCAACCGTCATGCGGGAAACGGTAGTGCCAAAGTATATCCATTTCCATAAAAGAAACGCCCTTACCTTTAATGGTGTTTGCAATAATAACAGTTGGCTTTTCTTTTTCTTGTTTGGCATTTATAAAGGCTGTTTTAAGCGCGTCGTGGTCGTGACCGTCAAGTTCAATAACCTTCCAACCAAAGCTACGCCATTTTGCTGCCATATCTTCAATCTCAAGTGTGTTTTCGTTATAGTCTAAGCTTTGCATACGGTTATGGTCTATAACCGCAATTAAATTATTAAGTCTGAAATGGTTTGCAAAAAGCGCCGCTTCAAAAACCGAACCCTCGTTGCATTCGCCATCACCTAAAACTACAAAGCTATAAGCATCCTTTTTGTCTTTTTTAAGCGCATAGGCAATTCCTGCGGCAGCCGAAAGCCCGTGACCTAAAGAGCCTGTTGAAAAATCAACACCCGGCAGATGATGAGAAACGTGGCCCGAAAGACGGCTTCCATCTTGATAATGGGTTTTAAGCTCACTTACCGAGAAAAAACCGCATTCTGCCAAAGCGGCATAAATAGATGCCCCGGCATGTCCCTTACTTAAAATAAATCTGTCCCTGTCTTCTAACTCAGGGTTTTTAGCATCATATTTTAAAATGTCGGAATAAAGCACCGAAACAATATCTGCAACCGATAAAATTGCGCCAATATGACTGCCCCCCGAAAGATGAGTCATTTCAATTCCGTGTCGTCTTATTTTCCAAGCAAGAGAATAGCTGTCCATAATTTCTCCTATCTCATTCCTAAACACAAATCCAAAAATTTGCAGTTTAAAAATTTAAGTTTTTTATAAATAATTGCTACAAATAGCGGTAATCCAAGTCCCAAAACAAACATAGTTAGTGCCAGAATACATAGACTAACGTTTAATCTTGTAAGCGCCATTAAAACAATCGATTGGAATATCCAAGAATAGATATAAACCGTAAAAATATGTTTTGCAGTAAAAGCGAATAACTTTTCGCCTATTTTACCCAAGGACTTTGCAAATAAAATTAAAGCAAGTAACATACAACCGGTAATTAAATTCTTAAATATGTTGTAGTTGAAAATAAAGGCTACAACCGATAGCGCAAACAAGAGTACAGCGATTATTATCTTAAAAGGGTTTTTAATATGAATTTTTAAATGCTCTTCGCAAAAAGCAATCATCATACCAAATTGCAAATAGAACAAATTGTATGAAAGATCCTTAAGACCTAACCAATCTGTGCTAACGGGTTTAATCATTAAAACCGAAGTCAAAAGCATAAATGTAAATAAAATTATTGGCATAAATTTTTCATCTGTTTTTACGATAAGCTTTTTAACAGCACCTGCTATTATGTAGCATAAAAAGAGCACAGGCAAAAACCAGAAATGTCCCCAAGTGTTATGTCTGGGACTAAAAAACGCCTTTAAAACATATTCAAAATTCAAAAACTCAAAGCTACCATATTCAATAAAGCCTTTTGGAATTAAAAAGAGGGTCGTTAACACAAAATAGGGTGTTAAAAGTTTTAAGGCCTTTTCTTTAATAAAAGCACCATAGCTTTTGTCTTTTAAAGAACGCGAACCGTACAGCAGCATACCTGCAATTACAAAAAACAGCGGCATATGAAAGGTGTAAACAAAAATAATTATTTGATTTAAAATGCTACCTTCATAACCAAAACCACCGTTTGGGTGACTGTGTCCAAACACAGCAAGAATCGTGCCAATTGAATAAAGAATATTTATATCGTTTCTTTGAGCCTTTGGATTACTCATAACGAAACCTCGTTTAAAATATCAATTTCTTCTTTTGTTAAATGCCAATCCAATGCATCTAAATTTGATAGCATTTGTTTTTCATTTTTTACACCCGCTATTACAACAGATTCGGGTATATTGTCTAAAATAAATCTTATTGCGGTTGCCGGTACCGTTTTTTTGTGAGCCGCCGCAACAACCTTTAGCTTTTCAACAATCTCTAAATTTTTCTTCAGCTTGTCTCCGTGAAAATTAACGTATATTTCGCGACTGCGTCTATCGTTTGAATCAAAAACGGTATTAATATCGTACTTGCCGGTTAAAATGCCCTGTCCCAGACTTCCCCAGGTTAGCGGCGTAACGTTAAGCTTGTTAACCACTTCTAATAAATCTTCTTCGTGCTTTCTGCAAGCCAATGAATATTCATCCTGGCAATTAACAAACATATTTTTATATGGCAATAATTCATCTAAACCGTCTTTTTTAATATTGCTTAAACCAAAGTAGCGTATTTTGCCTTCCTTTTGTAGGTCTTTAAGGCCATCAACCACTTCTTCGATAGGGGTGTTATCACGATAGTGAATAACATAAACATCAATATAATCGGTGTTCAGTCTTTTTAAGCTTTCTTCTAAAGCCTGGCGCATATAGCTGGGGCTATTATCATAAACCGTTTTACCGTCAATTCTTCTAACCCCGAATTTTGACTGAATAACAACCTTATCTCTTTTGCCCTTAATGCCCTTTGCTAAGGTCATTTCGCTCTGTCCTAATCCGTAAGTATCGGCTGTATCAAAAAAGTTTACACCATTTTCAATTGCTATGTTAATTGCATTTAAAAAGTCTTGCTCGTTAGTTTCGCCCCAGCCGAAGCCACCCATTGGACAACCGCCCATCTGAAAACGCGAAACGGTAAGGTCTGAATTTTTAAGGGTTACGTATTCCATAAAAAAATCCTACTTTTTGAATATTTTTTTAAATACACCTAGTATTTTGTTTAGCACACCAAAAACGGTGGCAAAGAAAAGCTTAATATCGGTTATAAAAGTAACCTCTTTTACGTATTTCAGCCTTAATGCATTTTTCTTTTTTAGCACATATTTTTCATAAATTTCATCTGCATTCTGACTTCCGACAATTTCGTCTAAGCTTATAAATGTAAGTGAACTAAAATCTGTAATACCCGGTCTTACATTTAAAATGTTTTTTTCAAGCTCATCATAATTTTCGGTATATTGCAACAGTTCTGGTCTAGGTCCAATAAAACTCATACTGCCGCCAAGTATATTAAACAGCTGAGTAATTTCATCAAGCTTTGTTTTTCTTAAAAAGGCGCCCACCTTTGTAATGCGGCTATCGTTAAGAGCGGTGGTGCCGCCGCCAATTTTATCGGCATCCTTAACCATTGAACGAAACTTATTAATTTTAAAGGGCTTACCCATATAGCCGCCGCGGTTTGCGCGATATACAATTGGAAAACCGCTTTCAATAACAATGCAAAGCGAAATTATTAAAAAGAAGGGGGAGAGAATAATCGTAAAAATTAAAGCCAATGTAAAATCTATAATTCTTTTAACCACACGGTTGTAAAAACTGTTGTAACCTTTTTTAAGCTGGTCTT
>JAZNNZ010000191.1:0-5598 GCA_045580525.1 Acutalibacteraceae bacterium | reverse complement strand
TATTGGGTATTGTTATGCTTGTTAGGCTATCGCAAGAATAAAACGCCTCATCACCAATGCTTGTTACACTATTGGGTATTGTTATGCTTGTTAGGCTAGAACATCTATAAAACGCCTCATCACCAATGCTTGTTACACTGTTTGGTATTATTGTATTTTTGCAACCCGCTATTAATGTGTTAGTGCCGGTTTTTATTATTGCATTGCAATTTTCTCTGCTATCATAAACCGGGTTGTTTTCATCAACAACTATTTGTGATAAATTTGAGCACCAAGAAAAAACTCTATTACCAATGCTTGTTACACTATTTGGTATTGTTATGCTTGTTAGGCTAGAGCAATTATAAAACGCATAATTACCAATGCTTGTTACGCCGTTTTTAATAATAACGCTTGTTATTTCTTCTCCCCAGGTCGCAGATGGATAATAATTTCCCATTGAACCATTGCCACTAATAGTTAAAACAGTGCCGTTAAGCGTCCATCTGCAGTCGCCAGTGGTGCCGCTTGTTGCTGCAAAAGCGGTAATGTTGCCAAGTGGTAAAGCAACTACCAAAATAACTATTGATAAAATTACGGATAACATTTTTTTCATTGTGTTAACCCCTTTAAAGTTTTATGGTGAATTTTTGCCCTTTAAAATATTATAAATATTTTACACCTAGAAGTTTTAAAAGTCAAGAAACGCACCTAAAAGACACATACCTTTTAATATAAACACATAAAACACAGGGGACGGTTCTCTGTGTTTTAATTTATTCGTTCAGCCACCATTCAACCAGCTTACCAGATTTCGATAATTTTTCCGCTGTTTCCGTCAAAGGTTAAACCACTGCTACCGTCATCAAAATCCCAAGGATCTCCTTGCTCTTTTAAAACATAATCAACATTGGCTGTATTAACTAAAGAAAGATCCCAATAGTTTTGCTCTAAATACTGGACAACGCGGTTCAAAACGCTCGAGTCGCTCTTGTAATATTTTTCTTTTGCTAAGCTCATAAATTCTTCTATTGTGGTTATTTTTTTATCGGTTATTTTTCCAAGGTTATTGTGCCAAGCATATTCGTACGCTTTCCACTTATCGTCGGTATATTTATATAAAAACATACTTCCTATTATTGAGTCGGTTATAGAACGCTCGGTTTTTTCATATCCGTAATCAGTGGTATAGTAAATAGCATCTTCTACAATGGTAAAACCTTTGCCATTGTAGTTTTTAACTTCGCCAAGATATTCACTATATCCCGTGCCATCCAATATTCCAATTCTTTCAGCGTGTTTTTCAAACAAAACATAAATATGAGTATCATTAGATTTAATATCTATAATTTTTTCATTTGTAAAGCTTAAAACCTGCCAAGTGTTTTTTGGATCTTCTTTAAATAATTTGTTTTCATATAACACATAAAAACAGTTTTGGCAAGAGACAGTTTTATCGCGTTCGTGTGCGGGTCCGCGCAAGAAATCGGTCGCGTAATCATCTGTGCCAAGTTGGCGCGGCTGCGATAAATCCTTTCGGCCATATCCGTTAAAGTATAGCATTTGATTTTTTGCGTCATAGCTTGTAAGGGTTGTTGGTTTTTCAAAAATATTATATTGCTTTTTATTGATAATATCGTAATAAAGTGGAAAGGCCGAATCGGCAATAACAAGCCCGTTACCAAAGGCAACATAGTCGGTTATAGTTCTATTAACATAATCTTGCGGTTTCTCGTAAACCTCATTAAAGTTATTACCGTCAAAATCAACCGAGCAAAGCTTGGTTTCTTCGATTACGTAATAAAGGGTGTTGCTGAAAATTTGCAAAGCGGTGGTTTCGCCCTTTACAATTCTTGTGCAAAGGTCGCCGCTGTTTTTGTCTTTGCGGTAAATTCCGTCGGTAGCAGCATAAAAAACATAGTCTTTGCTTTCTACAATAGAGGCGGTATGGTCGGTGGCAGTAAAGGCAATTTCCAATTCATCAAAATGCTTTGAAACCGTCACATTTTGCTGCTTTATAACATCAACTGCGGCAAGGCAACAAAACACAGCAATAATGCAAACAACTGCTATTATTTTTTTAACCATACAAACACCCCTTTTCTAATTTTATATTAACAAAAAGTTTTGTGAATGTAAAGATGTTTTTCAGCATGCCATTCAAAGGATCGATCACCCTACAAACCCCGTAATTTGCACAAAAAAAGACCACCGAAAATTCGGTGGTCTTTAATTAAATTACTTATTTGCTATATAAAGCGCCAAGTTTTTGTAGGTGTTCATATTTCTTCTTAGCATCTTCTTCTGCTTTTGCAAATAACTCATCTGCGCGGGCAGCGTTTTGACGAACTAGAGAAGCGTAACGAACTTCGCCTTCAATAAACTCTTTATAGCTTTCTGTTGGAGCTTTGCTATCTAGAGTGAATGCGCTCTTATCGGTACCAAGTAATCTTGGATCATAACGGAAGGTATGCCAGTAACCAGCTGCTACTGCTTTCTTTTCTTCTGTTTGAGCCTTACCCATACCAGCTCTGATACCGTGGTTGATACAAGGAGCGTATGCGATAATGATTGAAGGACCGTGATAGCTTTCAGCTTCTGTGAATGCTTTAATACATTGATTATAGTCAGCGCCTTGTGCTACTTGTGCTACGTATACGTAACCATAGCTCATAGCAATTGCAGCAAGATCTTTCTTCTTAACTTCTTTACCACCTGCAGCAAACTGTGCAATAGCACCTGTAGGTGTAGATTTTGAAGACTGACCACCGGTGTTAGAGTAAACTTCGGTATCGAATACTAGAATGTTTACATCTTCGCCGGAAGCGATAACGTGGTCTAAACCACCAAAGCCGATATCGTATGCCCAACCGTCGCCACCTAAAATCCATACAGATTTCTTAGCTAGGTAATCGCTGTCGTCAAGTAATTCTTTAACAGCAGCTTTAACTTCGCCATCTTCTGTGTTAGCTTTAAGTGCAGCAACTAGCTTATCGGTTGCAACACCGTTTGTAACGCGGTCTGCCATTGTGTCTAACCATTCAGCTGCAGCAGCCTTTAGAGCTTCATCAGCTGATTTTTCAACAACTACCTTAGCAGCGTCTGCAAGACGATTTCTGATAGCTTTGTTTGCTAAATACATACCGTAACCAAATTCAGCATTATCTTCAAATAGAGAGTTATGCCATGCAGGACCAAAGCCCTTATTGTTTACTGTGTATGGAGTTGAAGGAGAAGAACCGCCCCAAATTGAAGAACAACCTGTTGCGTTGGCAATATACATTTTATCGCCGAATAATTGGGTTGCAAGTTTTGCATATGGTGTTTCGCCACAGCCTGCACATGCGCCAGAGAACTCAAGTAAAGGTTGCTTGAATTGGCTACCCTTAACGGTTGTTTCTTTGAATTTTTCAAATACTTCAGGTTTTGCTTCAATTGTTTGACCGTAGGTGTATACGTCTTGTTCTGCAAGTTGAGTTTCAAGAGCTTTCATAGTTAAAGCCTTTTCACCCTTCTTACCGGGACATACGTTTACGCAGCTGCCGCAACCTGTACAGTCAAGTACGGTTACTGTCATAACAAAGTTTAGTCCTGGCATACCTGTCATAGGAATGCTCTTGGTGCCACGTGGAGCCTTTGCTAATTCTTCATCTGTCATAACAACAGGACGAATTACAGCGTGAGGACAAACGTAAGAACAGAAGTTACATTGGATACAGTTTTCAGGATTCCATTCGGGAACGTCAACAGCGATGCCGCGTTTTTCGAATGCAGATGAACCTAGAGGAACGGTACCATCAACGTAATCTAAGAATGTAGAAACAGGTAGTGTGTTACCCTTTTGTGCGTTAACAGCAGCTAGAACGTTATCGATATAAGAACGAATTTCTTCTCTACCGCCTGTTAGCTTTTTAGAAGTCTTAACTTCGTCTAAAGAAGCCCATTCGCTGGGAACGTCAACCTTAACTGCACCTGCAATACCACGGTCAATAGCGTTGTAGTTCATTTGAACAACAGCTTCGCCCTTCTTACCGTAAGATTTTAATGCAGCTTCTTTCATTAATGTAACTGCTTTATCTGCAGGAATAATGTTAGATAGTGCAAAGAATGCAGCTTGTAGGATTGTATTTGTACGTCCGCCAAGACCTAATTCTTTAGCAATGTGTGTTGCATCAATTGTATAGAATTGAATGTTGTTTTGAGCAATATATTTCTTCATTGTGTTGGGTAGGTGAGTGTTTAGTTCATCAATGTTCCAACCGCAGTTTAGTAAGAAAATGCCGCCTTCTTTAATATCTTCAACGATATCATATTTATCAACATAAGAGGGGTTGTGGCAAGCAACAAAGTCAGCTTTAGATACTAAGTATGAAGAGTTGATTTTGCTTGGACCAAAACGTAAGTGAGATACTGTAATACCGCCGGATTTCTTTGAGTCATAGTCAAAGTAACCTTGAGCGTACATATCAGTATTGTCACCAATGATTTTGATGGAGTTTTTGTTAGCACCAACGGTACCGTCAGAGCCTAAGCCCCAGAACTTACAGCTTGTTGTACCAGCGGGTGTTGTATCTGGATTTTCATTTAATTCTAGAGATAACTCTGTAACGTCATCCTTAATACCAATTGTGAAACCGTTGATTGGGTTTGCACTTTCAGCGTTACGGAATGCTGCAATAATTTGTGCAGGAGTTGTATCTTTAGAACCTAAACCGTAACGACCACCGTATACAGGTAGATCATTAAATTTAGAACCTTTAAGTGCTGCAACAACGTCTAGGTATAGAGGTTCACCAATAGCACCTGGTTCTTTAGTTCTGTCAATAACAGTGATTGTTTTTGCAGTTGCAGGAATTGCATCAACAAAGTGTTTAATTGAGAAAGGTCTGTATAATCTAACCTTAATTAAACCAACCTTTTCGCCCTTAGCGTTTAGGTAATCAACTGTTTCTTCAGCTGTGTTACATACTGAACCCATAGCGATGATGATGTTTTCAGCATCAGCTGGACCGTAGTAGTTAAATAGTTTATAATCAGTACCGATTTTTGCGTTAACCTGATTCATGTAATCTTCAACAACTGCGGGTAAAGCATTGTAATATTTATTAGATGCTTCTTTTGCCTGGAAGAATACGTCAGGGTTTTGCGCGGTACCGCGTTGGAAGGGATGTTCAGGATTTAATGAACCGCGACGGAAAGCTGCAACTGCATCTTTATCTAGCATTTCATCTAAATCTTTGTAGTCCCAAATTTCAATTTTTTGAATTTCATGGCTGGTTCTGAAACCGTCAAAGAAGTGTAAGAAAGGAACTCTGCCTTTAATTGAAGCTAAGTGAGCAACTGCACCTAGGTCCATAACTTCTTGTGGGTTATTAGAGCAAAGCATTGCAAAACCAGTTTGACGACAAGCATAAATATCGCTGTGTTCGCCGAAAATTGATAGAGCATGTCCTGCAACAGCACGTGCAGAAACATTGATAACGCCGGGAAGTAATTCGCCTGCAATCTTGTACATATTGGGGATCATAAGTAATAGACCCTGAGAAGCGGTGTATGTGGTGGTTAATGCACCGGCGGTTAATGAACCGTGAACTGCACCTGCAGCACCTGCTTCAGATT
>JAZNNZ010000190.1:0-4723 GCA_045580525.1 Acutalibacteraceae bacterium | reverse complement strand
GTGTTTTATATTCTTCAAGTGTTGGCTTTGCACCAGGAATTGCGCAATATCCTTCACCATTCATACCTACAATTAACATATCAAGATCTGAAAAACAGTTCATAAAGCTAACACCGTTGTATTTATGATAAGTTAACATTTGACACTTAATGTGGTCCCAATCGTCCTTAATATCTCCTGCAAGACGCCACATATTTGCGCCTGTTGTGTATATCCATGTTTCAGTTTTGTCTCTTCCCCAAGAGCAGGCTGAGAATAATATTTCTCTTCCCGTGCTTTTAAGTGCAAGACTCATTTTTCTATATAAGTCATCAGGGTTGGCTTGCTTAGAACGAAAACAGTAGTCATATTTTAGAAAATCTATTCCCCATTCTGCAAATGTTTTTGCGTCGGTATATTCATGTCCAAAACTTCCCGGATAGCTTGCGCAGGTCATAGTACCCAAACAAGAATACATACCAAATTTCAAGCCGCGTTCGTGAAGGTAATCACATACCGTTTTCATTCCATTGGGAAATTTAATCTTATCAGGTACCAAAATGCCGTTTTCATCGCGCTCAAACTCAGCCCAGCAGTCATCTATAACCAAATAATTATAGCCTAAATCTCTAAGCCCCTTGTCTACCATAGCGTCTGCTAATTCAAATAATAATTTTTCACTAATATTGGGGCCAAAAAAATTCCAAGTATTTACTCCCATAGGAGGACGTGTTATAACCATAAAATCACCTCATAAACATACTTTAACATAATTATAAAAATAAGTAAAGATTAAAAATCCACTATTTTCAGTAAGTTTTTTTGACTTAACAATAAAAAAAGAGCGCTAAGAATTAGCGCTCTAAATTATTTATTAAAATATCCATATGAAATATAGAAAGTGCCACCGTTTTTAATTCTATCCACAATTCTTTGCGCAAAGGAGGTTGTTGGCGTATAATTATTTAAGTTTAACGGTGTTGTATTCCACTTCAATATATATCTTAAAATATCGTTATTCTCATCTGAAGCAATAATATTAAATAAATCCTGAAATTTCACAATATTACTGTCAGTTTGTAAGATATCTTTTAATGTTGTATCTAACAACCAAGAATTACAGGTATATGCGTTATAAATAAATTCAGGATAATATGTAGAGAAAAATTCCTTTGAAAGTTCTATTGAGGCCTCACAATCATTTGTATCTAACGGACCTGTAGCGGGAATATGAATTTCTAAAACATTATCATTTTTCTTTGTACTTGTTCCAATATGGTCGTGCTCAGCTTTTCCAAAGCAAAATTGTAAACGACCGAGCTTGAATAAACGCATACTTAAGTGTCTATAGAGCCATTCTATTTCACCTAAAAATAATTCTCCTTTAATTTCACTCCATGTTTTTGTCCAAATTACTAAATCATTTAATGTATCAAGTAAAACTTCCTCTTTTATTCCTTTGTCTTTGTATTTTGACTCTAATTCTTCGCACATAAAAAGAAATGATAAGAGATTGCGTTTACCGTCTTTGCAGCTTAAATCGTAATTTTGTATATTTATAGCATCGGAAATCGGTATTTGCTTCAATGCTTCATAAAATTCTGCATTAAATTCCTTTGGGAAGTTTAATTTTTTATACCATTTTTCAATAATTTCTTTAGTCTTTGGATTGTTGCAATTAAAGGCGTTCGAATTATCGGTAGTAGGTGTTTGTATTTCTATTTTATTTTCAGTTTTACCTAAAAATCTAAGCAAATTATGATAATACAATTTTTCTTGGTTTTCTTTACTAACTCCTAAATTATTTAAAATTGTTGCATCAATTTGTTGCCATTTATTGGCCCATTCCACACTATATTCGTGTGCGTTGGAATCGGTACCAAACATGATATTATTAGAAACATCATATCCAATTGTATATAGCTTAGTTAGTAGCTCTTCTCTATAAATTTCAGGTGTTCCTGGCGTTATATCAAAGAACATCTCTGCATTTACGTCACCATTATAGCGTAATGCATTTAAGAATTTACCATAAAGAGCAATGCATTCATCGATCCATGGCCACGAACAATGACCCATAGAAAATCTTAAACCACTAATATTTAATAGTGCTTCCCAATTTAGTGGTCTATTATAATTTGACGAAACCTTACCGTCCCATAAAATACCAGTATGGAATATTACAGGAACATTCAGCTCTGCAATTTCGCGAAGCACATTTAAACATTTCTCTTCGTAAACATAAAAATCTGTACAAATAATTTTAAATGCAGCTATTCCCTGTTTTACAGCAAGTTTTACATTTTCAATTATGTTTTCTTCATAAGGATGAATCCAAAGTACCGGGAAAAGTCTATCTTCATAACCTTTTGTCCAATTTAATACTTCTTTTAGTCTATCTTCAAATGAAGTGCCAAGCTTTTTATTAGCTCTATCAGGCCAATTAGAAAAAACACACGCACCATAAATACCCGCCTTATCTAATTTATCTATTAAATCGGATGGGTTTGGTTTTGTGTTTAAAGCATGAATATGCATATCAAATTTTTTCATACATACCTCTTAAAGTTGTTCTAAAAATTTTTGTAGTTTATCGGCAATAATTACATGACCCGCATCATTAGGATGTAGACCATCAGGAACATATTTTTCTTTAATTTCTGGAATTTCCGGCTGAATTCCGCTTGATTTAAACATATCTAAAACCGGTAACGAATAATACTCGGCTACTTCTCTGATTATATTAACATAATCTTTTAATGTGCCATATGCAAACGCTTTATCAGGGCGCACTGCACTGGTGTCTCCAACTCTATGTAATGGTGTCATAATAATAATTGGTATGCCAATATATTTTCTTATTAATCCACTAAACAGATAGTGACATGCGCCGTAGAAAGTCTCTGGTGTTCTATCTGTAAAATTACCGATAGGAGCATCTCCGTGGCCATAATCGTTGGTACCACCAAACACAACAATAGCATCTGCATTATCATCCATCTGTTCAAATCTTTCGCAAAAAGAATTTATATCAACATAATCGTCTTTGGGTCTGAAGTCTGTACCTTTTTGCAATGCAAAACGAGTACCACCAATTCCGTAGCCACGAACTTCTTTAAGCCCTGCATTTACCTTTAATAATTCGAAATATCTTTTTTCCGGTGCGCTAACGCCAGAACCGGCAGTAATACTATCACCTAAAAAGTTAATTATTTTACCTTTTAAATCCATAAAAACACCTTCTTTATTATAAAATTAGTATATTATAAACAATAATAAAAGTCAATTATATAAAATAAAAAGGTACCTGATTAGGTACCTTTTGGCGCGCTTGAAGGGACTCGAACCCCTGACCCTCTGCTTAGAAGGCAGATGCTCTATCCAGCTGAGCTACAAGCGCCTATGGAGCGGGTGATGGGAATCGAACCCACACAGCCAGCTTGGAAGGCTGGAATTCTAGCCATTGAACTACACCCGCATTACAGCAAGAAATATTTTAGCATATTTCTTGCTTCAAGTCAAGCAAATTTTATTTATAATTGTATAAAATTTTCAACTCATTTTTATAGGTAACATCAATAGATTTTAATACTTTGTCACGATTATTAATCATTTCTTCGATTATTACATCTTCTACTAATTTTCTGATGTTATTTTTTAAATCTCTTGCTCCACGTTTTGTTGAATTGCAATTTTTAGCAAAGTATTCGCAAACATTTTCATCAAAGTTTAAAGCAATAGATTTTTCACTTAATGAATTTGATAAAGTTTGTAAAGTAAGCTTTGCAATATCTTTAAGTGCATCTTCGGTTAAATAAGAAAATACTACGGTCTCATCAACCCTTGCTAAAAACTCTGGTCTTAAAAATTCTTCAAGAGCTTTTAATGATTTTTCACTAAATGCTACATCTGCTGATTTTCCAAATCCTAATAATGAATCGGTTTTTTCACTGCCAGCATTTGAAGTCATAATGATAATGGTATTCTCAAAATTAACTACTCTTCCCTGAGAATCAGTAGCCCTACCGTCATCTAAAACTTGCAATAAAAGATTCATAACATCCGGATGTGCTTTTTCAATTTCATCAAACAAAATAACCGAATATGGCTTTCTTCTTACCTTTTCGGTAAGCTGTCCCGCTTCTTCAAAACCAACATAACCCGGAGGCGAACCAATTAGTCTGGAAACAGAATGTTTTTCCATAAATTCTGACATATCAAATCTTAATAGACTATCGGGAGTGTTGAACAAATATTCAGCTAAAGCTTTTGCAAGTTCTGTTTTGCCTACACCGGTCGGACCAACAAAAATAAACGACGCCGGACTTTTAGAATTGTTAATTTTAATTCTTGAACGCTTAACAGCCATAGCAACTTTATTTAAAGCATCATCCTGTCCCTTTACACGTTTATTCAATTCTTCTTTAAGAGAATTTAGTTTTTCTAAATCGCTTTCTTTAATTTTTGATGCTGGTATACCGGTCCATAACTCAATAACTAAAGCTAAATCATCATCTGTTACTGTATTGTTCGCAGCAATTTCAGATAATGAAGCAATTTTGTCTTTATTAACAGCTAACTCAGAACGAATACGTGCTAGTTCTTCGTAGTTAGGATTATCAACATTGCTAGAAAGTTCTTCTTCCTTATTTAATAGTTCTGCAACCTTTTTATTTGTTACATATAGTTCATCTATACTACTGTTTTTTAAACTACAACATGCAGACGCTTCATCTATTAAATC
>JAZNNZ010000189.1:0-3185 GCA_045580525.1 Acutalibacteraceae bacterium | reverse complement strand
GGTCTTTTATACACCGGAAGCCGTACTGCATTTGTTTTAGCAATTATCGCTAACATTGTATTAATAGTTTATAAATTCCGCAAAGGCTTAAAAAAGAAATACATATTCATGACATTTGGGGCATTTGCAATAATTGCGGCGGTTGTATTTATTTTTAACAAAGATATACTTACACGTTTTCTATCAATTTCTATTAGCGAATCGACCTTTATAGGAAGAATTTTATATTGGGTTGATGCTTTACCGCTAATTCTTAAATACCCGTTTGGTATGGGTTATTTGGGTTACAGCTATATTCAGACAAGCATTCAAACGGGTGTTTATACCGTAAGGTTTGTACATAACGACTTTTTGCAGCTGATTTTAGACATTGGCATTATTCCCGCCGCCCTTTTTGTTGCGGCAATTGTTAAATACCTATTTAACAAAAACATTTCTTTTTACAATAAAATTATTGTTGCTGCAATTTGCGCACACAGCTTTTTTGAATTTAATCTGCAGTTCTTAATAATTTGGTTTATTTTACTGCTGCTTTTTGATGAGCAACCCGGAAAAGAAATTACTTTAAAGAAAAACCTTTCAATAATTGGAGCGGTTTTGGGCTTCATTTTTGCCGCCGCTTTATATATGGGAATTCACTTGGGATTATCTTACTTTGGCGCAACCGCTATAGCCGATAGGATGTATCCTTATAATACAGACAACAAGATTTCAATACTTGAAATTACCGAAGACGTTGAATACGCCAACGACGTTTCGGATGATATTTTAAAACAAAACAAACACTCTTATATTCCTTATACAATGAAATCGCGATATTCTTATGCTAACGGAGATTTTGCTTCTTTAATTGAATATAAGCGCAAAGCAATTGAGCTTAATCCGTTTAATTATAATGAGTATGAGCAGTATTGTCAGATGCTTATAAACGGTGCCACCTTATATGAACGTTACGGAGACCTTACAAGCGCTAAATATTGCAAACAAGAGTTAATTTTAACCAAAATAAAACTAGAGAAAATTCCATACTTGCAAAGCTCTTTGGGTAAACTGATTAAAGACCAACCCAAAACAGAGCTTTCGGAAAAAATGGTTGAATATATTACTAACTGCGAAAAGGAGCTAACCAATGCACAATAAAATAATAGCTTTTATTTTGGTACTTGCCATAGGTGTTAGCTTATGCAGTTGCAAAACTAAAAGCAATACCGAAATTTATGACGGTGACGGAAATCTTATAACAAACGCAACCGAGATGGATAAAAGCAATAACCTTTTTGCTTACGTTGATATTGTTTTAAGCGAAGCAGATGAAATTATTGCAGACAAATATTCCTGCACCAAAAGAGAAGCAAGACAAAAAATTTTAAATAATGAATATAAAGTTTACACCTATTGCGAGATTGATACCATAGCCGCTATGCAAAAGACCTGCGAAGAATTTGCTCGTGGATTTAACTTTGGTTGTGCGCTGACAGATTTAAAGGGAAATCTTATTGCGGCATATAGTTTTAGTGAAAGCGATAATACAAACTACGCCGCAAAAAGAACTCAACAGCACTCTGCGTTAAAACCACTTTCGGTTTATGCACCGGCAATTGAAGATGGCATTATTAACTGGTCAACACAATATGAAGATTCACCCTATAAAAAGCTTGAGGATGAAAACGGTATAAAACGCGACTGGCCATCTAACGCTACAAATAAATATTATAACGAGCCGGTTGGTATTTATAAATCTATTAAAGAGTCTTTAAACACCGTGGCGGTTAAATGCTTAAATGATTACGGTGTTAAAAAATCGATAAGCTTTTTGCAACAGAAATTTGATATGAATTTGGAATATGAGGAATATCAGATTAAATCTAAAGGTGAAGATGAAGTTATTGGTAATGTTGCTTTAGGTTACACACAGGCGGGATCCTCCCCTGTTGAAATGGCAGGTTATTATCAGATTTTTGGTAACGGCGGATACTACAAAGCACCAAAAGCCATTGAAAAAATAGTTGATAAAGACGGAAAAACCATTTACCAAAACACAAAAGCTACAAGAAAGGTTATAACAAGTGAAACCGCATATATTATGAACCAACTGCTAAAAGGGGTTGTAACTCCGGGCGGCACCGGTGAAAAAGGTCATATAAGTGGGGTTGACGTTGTTGGTAAAACCGGTACGGGAGATGAAAATACCGACAACTGGTTTGTTGGCGTAACACCGGAATTCAGCTGTGCAGTTTGGCACTCTAATCTTGGAAGCAGCAATATTGCAGCAGAAATGTTTTCTGATTTTGCAAAGCGGCTTGAAATAAAAAACAAAAACTTTGCTACAAACGTAAATGTTAAAAAACAAATTTATTGCACCGAAAGCGGTAAGGCTTTTAAACCGGGGTGCAAAAAAATTGAAATGGGCTATTATGCAACGAACAATTTGCCGGAAAAGTGTGACTTGCATTAATATATAAAAAGGAGGAGTAAAAATGAAAATAATCAAAAAAACATTGTCCATTATACTTTCTTTAAGTTTAATGCTAACAATGTTCTCATTGCCTTATAATACCGCTGCTTTAAATGCAGAAGATATTGTAAGCTTTGAGTTTGAACCTATAACCCTTATTGAAGGCTATAATGGCAACATTGAATATGAGGGTGAAGAGGGTGAAATTCAGTGGTATAAATATGATTTTTATAGTTCTTTGCAATATAACATTGAATTTAACAATGGTGAACCCTTAAATGGCGGCGGATCTGAATTTTATTACTGGCCGGAGGAAGAATGGTACTATTTTGATATTGCAGATCCGCAAAGTTATGATAATCAATGGGAGGCTGGTAATACATATTATGTAACTGCCACTCTTTTTGGAAATTCAAAAGAAATACCGGTAACTATTATTGAAACTCCTATTGAGTCTATTTACATTGAAGACATAACTGTTGTTGAAAATACACATTTAAGTGAAGGTTCATACTACGATAGTGAAGCGTATGAATGGAAAAGTTATAATTACTATTGTCCCCAATTCAACGGTACCGTTGAATTTGTAGACGGTTCGTCTTATACTTTACAAAATGAAACTTCATTTATGTATAATGATGAATGGTACAACTTGGATTTTATTTCTGACCAGGATCAAAACAACGTTTGGACTGTCGGACACAGTTATGATGCAGAGGTACGTGCTTTG
>JAZNNZ010000188.1:0-3131 GCA_045580525.1 Acutalibacteraceae bacterium | reverse complement strand
CACCCGCAGCGGCTCCTGCTTCTGCACCTGTAGCAGCTCCCGCAGCTTCTGGCGATGGTGAACCTGTAAACAGCCCAATGCCCGGTACTATTTTAGATATTAAAGTTTCTGCCGGTCAATCGGTTTCTAAGGGTGACGTTTTAGTAATCTTAGAAGCTATGAAAATGGAAAATGAAATTTGCGCAGATAAAGACGGCGTAGTTGGCGCAGTTTTAGTAAATAAAGGCGAAAGTGTTGAGTCGGGTAAAGCTCTTCTTACAATTTGCTAGGAGGCTTAAAAAATGCAAAAGAAAATTGGAATTACCGAAACCGTCCTTCGTGACGCTCATCAATCTTTAATTGCAACCCGTATGACCACCGAAGAAATGCTTCCAATGTTACCGCTTTTAGATAAAATTGGTTTTCATTCATTGGAATGCTGGGGTGGAGCAACCTTTGATAGCTGTCTTCGTTTTTTAAATGAAGATCCATGGGATAGATTAAGAACCATTCGTAAAGAATGTCCTAATACAAAGCTTCAAATGCTTTTCCGCGGTCAAAATATGTTAGGCTATCGTCATTATGCAGATGACGTTGTTGAATATTTTGTTCAAAAAAGCGTTGCAAACGGTATTGATATTTTAAGAGTTTTTGATGCTCTTAACGACGTTCGTAATCTACGCACAGCAATTAAAGCAGTAAAAAAAGAAGGCGCTCATATGCAAGCCGCCATCTCTTATACAACTGGTGATGTATTCACCAATGAATATTATGCTAATTATGCAAAAGTTTTAGAAAATGAAGGTGCAGATTCAATCTGTGTTAAAGATATGGCAGGTCTGCTTACTCCTTCTGCTATTTATGACTTAGTTAAAGCATTAAAAGAAACCGTTAAAATTCCTGTTCAGGTTCACACTCACTATACATCAGGTCTTGGTTCAATGGTATTACTTAAAGCTATTGAAGCCGGTGCAGACGTTGTTGATACAGCTATGAGCCCACTAGCTCTAGGTACATCACACCCTGCAACAGAGTCTATGGTTGCCGCTTTACAAGGCACAGATTTTGATACAGGCTTAGATTTAGAAGCTTTAACAGAAATTACAAAATACGTAAATACATTGCGTGAAAAATATATTGCTAGTGGACTACTTGATACTAAGATGCTTGGCGTTGATGCTAAAACATTAATTTATCAAGTACCAGGCGGTATGCTTTCAAACCTTGTTTCTCAACTTAAACAAGCAGGTAAAGAAGATAAATTAACCGAAGTTTTATCTGAAGTACCTAAGGTTCGTGCAGACTGTGGTTATCCTCCACTTGTAACTCCCTCAAGCCAAATTGTTGGTACACAGGCTGTATTTAACGTAATTGGTGGCGAAAGATATAAAATGACCACCAAAGAATTCAAAGGTCTTGTTAAAGGTGAATACGGTAAAACTCCACTTCCAATAGATCCCGAATTTAGAAAGCAAATTATTGGCGATGAAGAACCTATTGAATGTCGTCCTGCTGATCTAATTGCTCCTGAGCTTGATAAACTGCGTGAGGAAGCAAAACAATGGGCTATTCAAGATGAAGACGTGCTTTCATATGCTCAGTTTGATAAGGTTGCTGTTAAATTCTTTGAAGAACGCAACAACAAGCTTTACGGTGTTGACGGTGAACATTCAGATGCCGATAGTGCAGTTCACCCACTATAAAACACTTGCAAAATATATAACTTTATGTTAGAATACTAAATGTGTTAAAAATATTCATGGAGGAACTAAATTATGGCAGTTGCTGAAATTATTGTTGGCGCAATTGTTTTGCTTTTATCAATAGTAATTATCGCTGTTGTTTTATTACAAGAAGGCCGTCGTCAAGGTATTAGCGGAGCAATCTCCGGTGGCGCTGACACCTTCCTTTCTAAAAACAAAGCAAGAACAGTTGATGCTTTCTTATCTAAATGGACAAAGGTTATCGCTATTGCATTTTTTGTATTAGTTTTAGTTGCAAATTTCCTAGGTCTAAAAAAATAATAAAAATAAAAAGCATCAAGCGTTTGCTTGGTGCTTTATTTTTTAGGTGAATTTATGAAAAAACTCATTCCGTTATTTATAGCGTTTTGCTTAATAGCTGTTTGTGTGGCTGTTAGTTTTGTTTTTCTAACAAAGCCTGATTTTATAAAAAACACAAGTGACATTATAAGCATAGTTTCAAACCCTGATGCAGTTTCTTTTTCAAGATTAATTGAAAGCAGTAATTCAATTTTAACAGCTACAGTTATTAAATCGTCTACAAGCGGTGACAATACTGTGTATACTTTGCAGGTAGACGAAATGCTAAAGGGTAACAATATAACCGGTCTTGGTTATTTGCACATAAAAAACAACGTTGTCTTGAATATAGGAGACAGTATAATTGTGTTTTCAAATAATGATCAAAAATATCATTATTCAGAACCCTTTACTGACGCACCTTTTGTTTTAAATTTATCAGAAGGCGGCAAACTAACACAAATTAACGGTATAGGAAAAACCATTATTACCGATATTAAAAACGGTCATATAGATTTTATTCGTCATAGTTTATCCAAAAATTAAATAGCTTTTACTTAATGGGTCTTTGGTTTCATAATCAAAGACTCTTGTTTTTTTATCAAATTCAAAATATTCGGCTAAAATATTTTTAGAACCTAATTTTTCTTTATATAGTTTTTCTAGTTCGTTGTCTTTGTTTTCGCTAAATCCCATACGTTTTGCTTTAGGATTAAAGCTTAATGCATCTAGCTTTATAAAATGCTTTGCAGCTTCATTGTTACCATACTTGGTTAAAAACTCACATAGTTTTATGTAACCGTCTTTTTGAGATAAAGATGATAATGCAATGTCATCAAAAAATTCAGAGAGCGCTATTATCATTTTGCTTGGATTTTCAAAAAGAGTTAAACCATATTGAAATGAATTTTTATATAATCCTGAATTATAAAATTTGTCAATTAGTTTATCGTATTGACGTGAGATCATTAATTCATCAAAACTGAAAAATGGTGAAGAAATAATCTCATATGGTGGTTCATCTAAAAAATTGGTATTATATGTGTTTTTATAAAGCAGTGAGCCTTTTAAAAGTTTTAAAAAGCCAAGTTGAATCATATGGGCATTGGT
>JAZNNZ010000187.1:0-12265 GCA_045580525.1 Acutalibacteraceae bacterium | reverse complement strand
TAATACAAAAGTTAAAATAAATGAATAGCAAAAACAAAAAAATGTCCGCGTTTGCGGACATTTTTTATTACTTATGTTGTGAGAGTAGCCAATTATAAATTTCTTCGTCCTTATAGGCTAAATCATTAATATCGTGATCATACCCGTAAGCAATTTTTATTTTGGCATTTCCGCCCCACTTGTTTATGGCTTTTACCATATTAATGCTTTCATATATTGGCACGGTTGTATCGTTATCGCCGTGATAAGCATAGGTTGGAATGTTCTTTAATGCCCCCGCATACCAATATATTCCGCTGCCGCAAACCGCAAAAAGCGCGGCAAAGCGTTTTGGATCTGCCATGGCAAGCATATAACTACCTGTGCCTCCCATACTGAGTCCCGTTATATATATTCTTGTTTCATCTATTGGTAATGTTTCGGTAATATAATCTAAAAATCCAAGTAGCGATTCTGTATAACAACCCCAATATTTGTTTTGTGGGCATTGTGGTGCTACCGCTATAAAGGGGTATTCGGCATTTTCTTCCTTTATAAATTTAAAATAACCGTATCGCGCAATATAGTCAGGATCATCTCCGCGTTCCCCCGCACCGTGCATAAAAAACACAAGCGGATATTTTTTATTCGGATCAAAATTTTTCGGCAAATACTGTAAGTAGTTAAAATTGTAATACTTATCACTACTGAATTTATGTGTTGTATACATAAACGCTCCCCTTTTATTCGCTTCTTAGTGCTGTTACAGGATCCTTTTTGGCCGCCTTTTTAGCGGGAATAAGTCCACCGATTAAGGTTAAAATAACACTTAAAATTATTAATATTACTGCACCGTCAAGCGGCAAAATTGCATTTATATTTGTATAACCCGTTAAATAATGAATAATTGCATTGATGGGTATAATGAGTAGCGCAGATACGCCAATACCGATGCCGCCGGAGAATAAACCAATAATAAATGTTTCGGCGTTAAACACCTGAGAAATATTGCGCTTTGATGCGCCAATTGCACGAAGTATACCAATTTCTTTTGTTCTTTCAAGCACAGAAATATAGGTAATTATACCAATCATAATTGAAGAAACCACAAGTGATACCGCAACAAAGGCCATAAGCACGTAAGAAATAACGTTAATAATGGTTGTAACCGAAGACATAAGTAGTCCTACGTAATCGGTATATGTAATTTGGTTTTCTTCGCTTACACCCTTATTATATTCTTCAATTTTTGCAGAAACAGAGTCTTTATCTTCAAAGAAATCTGTATAAATTGCAATGGATGACGGTGCGTCCATTGATACCACACCGAATTTTTCCATATTCTCTTCATAAGTGCCGGTTGAAACGTAAGCATCGTAAATTTTAAGCAGAGTATCGTTATCAGGGTTTTGCAGATATTGATCCATTGTTGCTGCTAAAACCGCTTCATCGGCCTGCATCATTTGCTGAAGCATCATTTGATTATTGGCATACATTGCACTGGCTATAGATTTAAACATATTAGCCTTTTCTGTAACACCCAGATTTTTAATAAACTTTTTAGCATCGGCTATTTTTTGCTTGTCATCATCGGGTGAAAAACGAAGTCCCGAAAGCACGTTGGTTTCTTCGTTTTCTTTTTGCTCAATTACCAGTTCACTTTTATCGGTATGCTTAATAACGTATTCTGTTAATAAACGAGTATATCCTACGTAGCTTGAAATCATAGAATTAACGTTGGTGTTTTCGGTTTTTACAACACCCACAATTTTTAATTCTACACCGCTTTTTGCCAGTTTTTTAAGTTCATCGTCTGCTTTTATTTCAGCATAAGTGCCGTTGTCTTGTTTTTCGTACATATCACAAGCAGGAACCAAATATAGTGGCTTTTTTGTTATTTCATCATACTCAAACTTTTGTGAAGGAACGGTTACTTCTTCGCCTTTTTCAATCTTTTTCAGCATTTCTTTATATTCTTTGCTTGGCAGATAACCCAGTTCATAAAGCACCGTTGCGGGAATTTCATTATTCTTATCTAAAATTAAAACTATTTCGTTATATTCCTGTGGCCAACGACCGTAAACAGTGGTGTAATTATCTAAAACCGCATCGGAAATCAGCTTATCGCGACCGGGAATCAACTCTTCAAAATTAGAAAACTGCATCATACTGTTCATTTCTGCCATAGCACCCATTTGCTCTATGGTGTTAGCCTTCTTTTCATCTAAGGTTGAGCCATCGGTGTTAACAAGCACACCTTCCGGGTCAAAAGCATATACGTTAAAGTTTGTGTCGTAAGAATAAACAACACCGTTTTCACCAATAAATTCGTGAATATCGCTTTTTTCGTCATCTAAATACTTTTTAAAGTCGGTCAGATTATTTTTTGTTATGCTGGTGGTCATTGTAGAAGCAAGTTCTAATTCTCTGCCGCTTAAATAAACACCGTCTAAAGCGTGGTCTACCGTCATTTCGCCGCCATTTTCACGCCCCGCTTGCATTAAAGAAGAAAGGTCCACGCTTTTTGCTTCAATGGTTATTGGATAAGAAGCCATGGTTTCTTTTTGAATGCTGTCAATATAGGCGTTAACGCCGGTTGAAAGCGATAAAATAAGGGCAATGCCAATTATACCAATACTACCCGCAAAGCTTGTAAGTACGGTTCTGCCAAACTTTGAGCGCAGATTATTAAAGCTTAAGGCTAAAGAAGTGAATACGCTCATTGAGCTTTTACCTAAATTTTTATATTCAATAACCTTTTCTTCTTGTGTATTATAAGGATTTGTATCTTCTACTATTTCACCGTCTTTGAGTTTTACAATGCGGTTTGCATAGTTTTCAGCTAGTTCCGGGTTATGTGTAACCATAACAACCAGACGGTCCTTTGCCACTTCTTTAAGCAGCTCCATAACCTGAACGCTGGTTTCACTATCAAGTGCTCCCGTAGGTTCATCAGCAAGTAAAATATCAGGGTTATTTACAAGTGCACGAGCAATTGCAACACGTTGCATTTGTCCGCCTGACATTTGGTTGGGCTTTTTATGAAATTGCTTATCAAGACCAACGTCCACAAGCGCCTGTTTTGCCCTTGCTCTTCTTTCTTTTTTGCTTATACCCGAAATTGTTAAAGCCAGTTCTACATTTGAAAGAATTGACTGGTGGGGTATTAGATTATAGCTTTGAAAAACAAAGCCTATTGTGTGGTTGCGGTAGCTATCCCAATCACGACTTTTATATTTTTTGGTAGAAATACCGTTAATAATAAGGTCGCCGCTATCATATTTATCAAGTCCGCCAATAATGTTAAGTAAGGTGGTTTTGCCGCTACCCGATGGGCCCAAAACTGCAACAAACTCATTCTTTCTTAAATTAAGGCTAACGTCCTTTAAGGCTTGTTGATGAAGCTCTCCGGTAATATATTCTTTGTTAATATTTTTAAGCTTTAGCATATTTTACCTTCTTTCTAAAAAAATTATAAAATAAAATTATGTATATTACAATATTTAATGTTAAAAAAATTATGAACAAAAAATAAAAAAACGAGCGAATTCGCCCGTTTTAAACATTCTTTTATTATTTTTTGCCCGTTGAGCCAAAGCCCTTTTCTCCGCGCTCGGTTTTATCTAAAGAATCTACTTCTACATAATCAAACTGCGGGGCCTTAGTTATTACCATTTGAGCAATTCTTTCGCCCTGTTCAATAACGCGGGGTTCATTTGAATGGTTATATAGTGCAACCACAATTTCACCGCGATAATCACTGTCTATTACTCCTACCTTATTAGCGGGAGCCAGTCCCTTTTTGCAAGAAAGGCCGCTTCTTGCATAAATAAGTCCTGCATAGCCTTCAGGAATTTCCAAAGAAAGACCGGTTTTAATAAAATGCGTTTCACCAGGCTTTATAGTAAGGCTTTCACCTTCAAGCAAAGCAAAAAGGTCTGCCCCTGCGGCAGAGCCGCTACCGTATTTTGGTAAAATTGCATTTGGATTTAATTTTTTAACGTATATTTTGTTCATAAAAATACTCCACAATTAGTTTGTAGGTTTATTATATCATTTTTTTAGTGTTATGTATAGTATTAATTTGACTTTTTGCACTTAATGTGTTATAAATAAAAATTGAAATAACAATAATAAATATAAATATAATTTATATATAAAAGGAGTTCTTTTAATGAGCAGAAATATTGAAACCAAGTGTGTTCAAGGCGGTTATACACCCGGCAACGGTGAGCCAAGACAAATTCCAATAGTACAAAGCACAACCTTTAAATATGCCACAAGTGAAGATATGGGTAAGCTTTTTGATTTAGAGGCTTCGGGTTATTTTTATACCCGTTTACAAAACCCCACTAACGATAGTGTTGCCGCTAAAATTTGCGAATTAGAAGGCGGTACCGCCGCAATGTTAACCTCATCCGGACAAGCCGCAAGTTTCTTCTCGGTTTTTAATATTGCTTCTGCGGGTGACCACGTTGTATCTTCTTCATCAATTTACGGTGGCACATATAATCTTTTTGCTGTTACCATGAAGAGAATGGGTATTGATTTTACCTTTGTTTCTCCTGACGCTACCGAAGAAGAACTAAATGCGGCTTTTAAAGAAAACACAAAGGCTGTTTTTGGTGAAACAATTGCTAACCCCGCTTTAACCGTTTTAGATATTGAAATGTGGGCAAACGCCGCACATCGTCACGGTGTTCCGCTAATTATTGACAACACCTTTGCAACCCCCGTAAATTGTCGTCCTTTTGAGTGGGGTGCGGATATTGTTACACACTCTACCACAAAATATATGGACGGTCACGGTGCGGCTGTAGGCGGCTGTATAGTTGACAGCGGTAAGTTTGACTGGACCAAATACCCCGATAAATTCCCGGGCCTTTGCACACCCGACGACAGCTATCACGGTGTTACTTATACAGAACGTTTTGGTTTAGAGGGTGCGTTTATTACTAAAGCTACCGCACAGCTAATGCGCGACTTTGGTTGTATTCAAGCGCCACAAAACGCATTCTACCTAAACTTAGGTTTAGAGAGTCTGCATTTAAGAATGAAAAAGCACTGCGAAAACGGTTTGGCTGTTGCAAAATTCTTAAAAGGTGACGATAGAATTGCTTACGTTACCTACCCCGATTTAGAGGGTGACAAATACCACGAGCTTCAAAAGAAATATCTTCCGGGCGGTTCTTGCGGTGTTGTTAGCTTTGGTATAAAGGGCGGCAGAAAGGCTGCTGAAAAGTTTATGGCGGGATTAAAAATTGCCGCTATTGAAACCCACGTTGCAGACGCACGTACCTGTTGCTTACACCCTGCAAGTGCAACACACAGACAGATGAATGATGATGAGCTACTTGCTTGTGGCGTAGCTCCCGACCTTATTCGTTTTTCTTGCGGCATTGAAAACGCCGAAGATCTTATTGCTGATATTAAACAAGCATTAGATAATATGTAAAAAAGAGAGAAAATTATGCCAATTAAAATTCCAAACGATCTGCCGGCGGTTAAAACACTGGCAGAAGAAAATATATTTGCAATGACCGAAACCAGAGCAATTACCCAGGACATTCGTCCGCTTAAAATTCTGGTTTTAAATTTGATGCCCAAAAAGATTGAAACCGAAACTCAGTTTTCAAGATTACTTGGCAACTCCCCTTTGCAGGTTGAATTAGAGTTTTTGCACACCAAAAGCCACGAATCTAAAAATATTTCTAAAGAGCATTTGTTTGCATTTTATAAAACCTTTGATGAGATTAAAGACCAAACCTTTGACGGTATGATTATTACAGGTGCTCCGGTTGAAAAAATGGATTTCTGTGAGGTTGAATATTGGGACGAGCTTTGCGAAATTATGGAGTGGAGTAAATCTCACGTTCATAGCACCCTTCACATTTGTTGGGGCGCACAAGCAGGTCTTTATTATCACCACGGTATAAATAAAGAAATGCTGCCACAAAAACTTTTTGGCGTATTTAAAACCAACGTTGATTATAAGCAGTCTATGCTGCTACGTGGTTTTGACGATATATTTAACGTTCCGCAAAGCCGCTACACAACCGTAAACACAAAAGAGATTGAAAATAATGAAAACCTTAAAATCTTGGCTTCATCAGAAGAAACAGGTGTTTATGCAGTGTATGCGCCAAAGCACCGTCAGTTCTTTGTAACGGGACATAGCGAGTATGACCGAGACACACTTAAAAATGAATATTTGCGCGATAAGGCCGCAGGACTTGGCACAGCGCTACCCATTAACTATTTCCCTGATGATGATGAAACCAAAGACCCAATAGTTTCCTGGCGCAGCCACGCAAACCTACTTTTCTCTAACTGGTTAAACTACTTTGTTTACCAAACCACCCCTTATAATATTTCAGACATTAAGGAAGAAAAATAAAAATAAACTCCATCTTTAAGATGGAGTTTTTGTTTTTATATTGTTTTAATATTTAAAATGTGGTAAACTGTTTGTTGGAAAATTTTTAAAAAGGGGGTAGGTACGGTGCAAAAGACCTTTAAACAGGGGCTTATAGATGCTATACCAATAGCGCTTGGATATCTTTCGGTTTCTTTTGGATTTGGCATTTTGGCGGTCAGTTTAAATATTGACGCTGTTTTTGCCGTGCTTATTTCTTTAACTAATCTTACAAGCGCAGGTCAAGCGGCAGGTATTGAAATAATTGCCGCGGGAGGCACTTTAATTGAAATGGCGCTGACACAGCTTATAATAAACCTGCGATATTCTCTTATGGGCTTAAGCCTTACACAAAAGCTTGATAATAGCTTTACAACACCAAAAAGGCTTTTACTTTCTTTTGGTATTACAGATGAAATTTTTGCAGTGGCTATTAGTGGCAGCGGCAAAATTTCAGCAAAGTATATGGCGGGACTTATTGTGTTACCCGTAATTGGTTGGACAAGCGGCACTCTTTTAGGTGCTGTGGCGGGTACGCTTTTGCCCCAATTTATAACAAGCGCTATGGGCATTTTGCTTTACGGTATGTTTATTGCAATATTTACACCCGCCGCAAAAAAGGAAAAGGGTGTGCTTGTGGTTGTGCTTGTTGCCGCGTTAATAAGTGTCGTTTTTAAATATTTGTTAAGCTTTATTTCAAGCGGATTTGCAATAATTTTAACCGCCCTTATTGCCGCAACAATAGGCGCTATATTCTTCCCTAAAAAGGAGGAAACCGAATGAGTATTTTAATTTACATTTTAGTTATGGCGGGGGTTACGTATTTAGTAAGAATGATACCCTTTACCGCCTTCAGAAAACAAATAAAATCCACCTTTATAAAAAGCCTTTTATATTACTTACCCTACGCGGTACTTGCCGCTATGACCATTCCCGCAATATTTTATTCAACCGGAGATATTACCACCGCCGCTGTTGGCACAATAGTTGCAGTAATTTTGGCATACTTTAATAAACCGCTTATTATTGTGGCTTTAGCCGCCGCCCTTTCAGCGCTAATTACGGGACTTATAATATAACAAAAACGCCTATCACACGATAGGCGTTTATTTTTATACCGTTATTTCGTTTTTAATTTCAAAAAATGCTTTTACGGTGTTTATAATTTTTTGTGCCTTTTTGCCATCTTTAAGCACACAGCGGTAAATTGTTTGACCATCTTGAATTTCTACGTATTTACCGGGGCAAAACGGAAGTGTTGGAAAACTTGCGGCAGATACCTTAACCTTTAAATCTTGATCTGCTATTTTACCGCAAATTAAAAATTCTTTATCGGTAATTGTTAGTTCCCCTTCGCCCATTTTAAGATATTTCTTCTTTTTACCGTTTACCATATAAATGTCGGTTTTTTCTTGTAAAACCGTGTCTATACCATTTATTAACCCCTGTTTTAACAGGTTAAAGCTTTTGCGGCTCCATTCTGAAACGTGGCGTATTTCATCGCCAACCTCACTTATTTTATGTAAAAAACCGTGGTCGTCACTTTTTTGCGCAAAGCCACACTCTTTACAAACAAGAGTGTTGTTGTTTTGTATTTCTGTTGTAAATTCTTTGCCGCAGTTCGGGCACAGATAAAGAACGTTTTGAAGACCTTCAATATTACTACCGTTTTTATATTTTATTTGCAGCTCTTCTTGTTCACGGTATGCATCAAAAAGCAATGCTTCTTCTGTTTTTTGCTTGATTTCTTCAGGACTTAACAGGTCAAGCTCTTCTTTAGAAAAAAGCTTATATACATCTAACGTGGTCTTACCCGGTTTAAAGCCTTCCCCCCATTTTGGCATTGCAAAATAGGTGCCGCAGGTTTTTGCCATATAAACGTCAACCCCAAGCCATTTAAAAAGCTTATATGTGGCGGCAGGAATTGGTGTTGAAAGACCGTCTTCACACATAAGACCTGCCGGGTAAATAACAAGCGGTTCACCCGCATCTATAACCGCCTTCATCTTTTTCATATCGCTTACAGTTGTTTGAAACTGTTGCTTTGGTATTACCGCCAATTTATCTAAAAGCCATTGAATTGGCAGACTTTGATAAAACGAATTGCTTATAACAAAGGACATTCTGCGACGACAAACACCAATTAAATTTACAAAATCATAAGCCGCCTGATGGTTTGCAATAACAACGAAGGGACCTTTTGCATTTTTTATTTCGTTTCTTATAATTTGGCGCTTAAAAATAAATCGTGCCACAAAAAACGAAACCATCTGCGCTAATTTGTAAAAGAAATAGCTTGGTTTTTTATAACGCATTTTACCGTCCCCCTCTTATTAAAAATATACCATAAATGCTTGTAAAATGCAATAAATTGCAAAATATTACTTTATGATTATTTCCTTTATTTCGGTTGTTTTGATGTACTCATCTTTAAATGAACGCATTTTTGCCATATGCGGTTGGGTTAAGTGTATTTGCTGATGGTTTTTGCTTTCCCATTGTTCAATTAAAAGTATTTCGTTTGCATCCTTTTCAGATAAATAATAATCATATTTTATGCAACCGTCTTCATTAAGTATGGCATCTAGAATGCCGCTTTCTTTCATTTTTTCAATAAAATCGGCACGTTTATTATCAAAACATTCAAATTTAACGTATATTGTATACATAAAAACTCCTTTATTTTTTGGCTTTAAAAAGCTCAATAATCTGCTTTAAATAAACTAATGTAAGGTAACCTAGCACTATTAAAACTACCGGCATCATATACCAAAACGGGTATGGAATAAAGGACCAAAACAGAGCAAGTAACGGGTTTGCGGGTGCTATTGTATACATATAATTAACCGTAATTACTTCGCCCATAGGGTTAAGTATTTGATTTGCTATAAAAAAGTCGTTAAGTACAATGTTTATAAAATGTATTGCCACAAAAACGCACAAAGTAATTATTAAGGTTGTAGCTATGCATTTAACATCTTTTTTTACAATACCTAATGCAAAAAGTAAAATTGGAATGCCAAATTCTAATAAATGCGGGAAGAAGTAGAAGAAAAAGGTTGGCGAAAGTATTTCAAAATTAGCCTGAGCGGTGTTTACAACAAGCGCCATTAAAGCTCCCAGTGACCACAATAACAAAAGGTTCGATAAAACCTTGCTTTTTGTAAATACCGCAAACGGAAGCACCATTGCTGTTAGAGAACACAGATGAAAGGGTAAATATTCATATGGTGAGTCCCAAGCCACTAAATTAAAAATTATTGCCGCAATACCCGAAAAAGAAAGTACGCCAAGTACTATAACCTGCGTTTTTTGATTAAAACGCCGCAACATAAAATATAGTCCAACAATAAGCAATGCGCCTATTAAAAGCGATACAATATGAACCGGGCCAAAACTTCCCCACAACACCGCTCTATTCCCCCTGAAATATAAATTTTGCTATAAATAATATACCATAAATTACACCCGCATTTCAACAAATGTGTTTAATAAAAAGCCACTTGACAAAACAAATGCTTGGTGTTATGATAATTTAAAAGAAATAACTTGCTTATTTTGCAAAAGGATTGTAGTTTTTCCGTAGGGAAATTCTACCCATTTTGCAGGATAGGCTTTTTTTATTGCCATCCTTAAATTCTAGGAGGTAAATTATGAATTACTACAACGATCCTACAGCAAGTAAAGCCATTGGCAACATTAGCCGCGAATTTAATAGGTATGAAAAAAAGGCGAAAAAACTTGTGCGTTTATACCGCGAAGGCAAAATTTCAGCCGAAGCGTTAATAAAGGCGCAGGGCGAATTTAAAGGGCTTTACAGACCCATACTTAAAAACGCCATTCTTAACCCGGACAACAATGGTTAAAAATAAACCCCACCTAAAAATAGGTGGGGTTTTATTTTATAATTAAGTGTTCAAATATTTGCTTAAAAATTTATTTACTATCTTTCCAATGCGAAAATTATCATAACCTAGTCCGCGATCCACAATTTGAATCCGCCCGCACTTATAAAAAATTTTAAGTTCTGAACTAGCATCATCAATATAAAAATCCAAGCTATCAGCGTTATTAATACATAACTCAATTTCATTACAAAGCTGTTCAAACTCTTCTAAAGAACATACAGCCTTTTGAATTGAAGTTATCTTGCGGCTTCCCGCGTTATATTTTTTCGACACGATACCGCCATCTTTGTTAATCACGGTGGTTACTCTTGCTCCGCCCCGCATTCTAAATAAGTCAAAATACTCTCTTTTATATTCTATTTTTTCAACAGACATATCTATTCCTTTTCTTCGTACTCTTCTGCCATTTCCCATATTTTTCGTTCTAGCTCTCGCTTTTCTTTATCAATCTGCGCTTGAGTTTTTTTCTGCTGTTTGTTATTCTTTGGTTTGCCAGCCAATAATTTTAGTATTGAAAACAACACATTTCACCTCGTTATATATTTCCTTCATATCTTGGTCTGAAAGCATAATGTAATATCGCTTCTATCAATTCAGTAGTTGCTTTATTTGCTTTAACATAAATATTGATGCGCTGAAGGTTTTCCATCATCCATAACTTTACATTTTCCCGACTTACGCCAATAGATGTAAACCTTTCGTCCGAACAAATAGATTTTGCTAACGTGCTTATAGCAGAAAAACCATAATGTTGACTGACAAATCGTGCATGGCTATTAGCGTTAGCTTTTCCAATTTTTAAAAACTCATTTTGATATACAAATATGTAGACAGCAGCATAACCGTTAGGCATTTTCTTTGGTTGAGTGTGCGGACATCCCATATCTTCAATAAAATAATCATCTTCACTCAAAGCATACCCTAACTGTCGCGTAATTTCTTCAATGTATTTCATTTTCTTTGTAATTGCATCAATCATCGTATATTGCACCTGCTTTCTAATGAACCTATTATACCATACTACATTTCAATTTCAAATAGTTCTAAAAGGCGATTAAAATTATAGGGGTAAGCGTTGTCACCGTAAATTCTTACGGGTTTGTGACCGTTAGAAAAATAAATTTTAAGTTCCCACTGAGTTCCGTCCATAACCGCAATGTGAAATCTATAGGTATCGTATTTTTTGCGCCATTCACCAATGTGCAGGTCTTGTATCATTTCAAAAAGCTCCTGCTTATCTATTTCTTCTATCTTTTCATCGGCGGTATCAGACGGTTTTAAAAACAGTATATCTTCAAAATCCATATGAACTTCTTCACCGTCAATGGTGTAGGTTCTGGTTCTGCGACCACTAAAAAAGCCGCCTATAGAAAATTCAATTTTATTTATGTATGGAATATTTCGGTCAAAATCCATTGCTTTTTGCTCTGCTAACGACGTCTTGTAGCTTCCGCCCGCTTCAACAAGCGCCAACTTTGCGCGCTCTAAGTATTCACGCGTCATATGAAGCCGCACCGCTTCATTTGGATGGGTTACCAATTCCTTTATGCGATAATTTGGGTGCTCAACAACATTTTTAAGGTGCCCCATTTCTCGCTTTAAGCCACGAATAACCGTCATAATTTGTTCCTGTGATTTTCCTTTTAATCTCATTTCATAAAAGGTTTCCGTGCATATCATCATAATTAATTCTCCTTTGAAAATTACTCAAATTGCCACTCGTTGTCTTTGAAAAACTCATAATATTTTCTAACGTTTTCAAGCTCTGTCCACTCACGAGTCGTTACAGGATTGCTATCCAAATCATAAATTTTGGCACCTTCTAATGAAAGCAAAATTGGTGAGTGGGTTGAAATTATAAACTGACATCCAAAATGCCGTGCTGAATCGATAATATATTTTGCTAAATCCAATTGGAATTTGATTGACAAACTGTTTTCAGGCTCATCTAAAAGATAAATAG
>JAZNNZ010000186.1:0-3333 GCA_045580525.1 Acutalibacteraceae bacterium | reverse complement strand
TGCATTTCTTTCTAAAAACGATGAAGATTTTTTAAACGAAATAGCATTGCAAAATTATAATGCGGCAATAACCGAAAAAGGCTTAAATATAACTAAAATAACCAATAAGCACATTAGCATTTTAAGTCGTGTTTTAAAGATTTATTTTGAAAAAAATAATTTAGTTTTTAACAAGCAAACAGCAGATATATTAATTGAAGCCATTAATAAAAATAAAACTGCTAAAATTAACATAGAAGGCAATTTGTTTGTTGAATATAAAAGGTGTTGTTTAAATCTAATCAACACCAAAACGCCAACATTTACCGTAAAAACTGAAATTGTTAATAATTTGTTAGCAAATAATACAATTGATTGTGATAAAATTGTTGGACAATTAAGAATATCGGTAAAAAAAGATGGCGATAAAATTAAGCTGAAAGGTCGTCCAACAAAAGAACTCAGACGAATTTACAGCGAAAAAAACATAGAACCGGCTTTGCGCGACCTACTTCCAGTTGCTCACGATGATTGCGGCGTTGTTTGGGGCTATAAAATTGGTACAGCCGAAAGGGTGCTACCAACAGAAAAATCAAAAAATATTATAAGGATTTGGGTGGAAGAAAATGTCGATGCATGATGAAATGGCAGAAATATTATTCAGTAAGGAAGATATTGCAAAAATTGTTGAACGTTTAGGTAAAGAAATTACCGAAGATTATAAAGATAAAAATCTTATGATAATTGGTGTTTTAAAAGGTTCGGCTGTATTTATGGCCGACTTAATGCGTAAAATAGAATTAAAATGTAAAACTGATTTTATAGCAATTTCTTCTTACGGTAACGGTACTACAAGCGGAAAATTAAGGGTTTTAAAAGACCTTCAAGAAGATATAGCAGGGTACGACGTACTTATTATTGAAGATATTTTAGATAGTGGTAAAACACTTGCACATTTAACAGAAATGCTTCGCCTTCGTGAACCTAAATCTTTAAAAATTTGCACCTTCTTTGATAAGCCAAGCCGCCGCCAGTCTGACATTCAGGCGGATTATGTAGGTGCAGTTATTCCCGATAAGTTTATTGTTGGTTACGGACTTGACTTTGCGGAAGAATACAGAAATTTAGAATACGTTGGGGTTTTAAGACCTGAAATGTATGAATAAAAATAAGGGGTAAAAAAATTGAAAAATATAAAAAATGTACTTTTATATATAGCACTGCCAATAGTACTTGTTATTGCGGTAATGTTATTTATGAATGCTGCAAACCAAAAGAGTGAGCTTAAATACTACGAAATTGTTGAAAAAATTAAGAACAATGAAGTAGCTTCGTATGAACTCAATCTTTATACGGGTGAATTAAAATATTATTTAAGAAGTGACAGTAAAACTGCACAAAGCTATACCGTGGCTTCTCCCGATATTTTCTATAACGACGTTAACGAATTTGTTTTAGAGCATAACGAGAAACACCCGGATAATCAAATTATGCAGGATTACAAAAGGGGCAACGAAACTTCCTGGTTAATGAATTTATTGCCAACGCTTTTAACCTTTGGACTGTTAATTTTCTTGTTTGTATTCATGATGCGTCGCATGGGCGGTGCCATGGGTGGAGACAAAACAATGTCGTTTGGTAAGGCCAAGTTTAAAGTGGCAGACAATAAAAAGAAAACCACTTTTTCTGACGTAGCAGGTTGCGATGAAGAAAAAGAAGAAATGGCAGAAATTGTTGATTTCCTTAAAGATCCTAAAAAGTTCAACCAAATGGGAGCCAGAATTCCCAAAGGCGTTCTTCTTATGGGCCCTCCCGGTACAGGTAAAACCTTACTTGCCCGTGCGGTTGCAGGTGAAGCCGGTGTACCATTCTTTTCAATTTCGGGTTCAGACTTTGTAGAAATGTTCGTAGGTGTCGGTGCATCTCGTGTAAGAGACCTTTTTGAACAGGCTAAAAAGAATGCTCCAACAATTGTGTTTATTGATGAAATTGATGCAGTAGGTCGTCAAAGAGGCGCAGGTCTTGGTGGCGGTCATGATGAAAGAGAGCAAACCTTAAACCAATTGCTTGTTGAAATGGATGGCTTTGGTGCAAACGAAGGTATAATTGTTATGGCGGCAACCAACCGTCCTGACGTACTAGATAAAGCATTGCTTCGTCCCGGTCGTTTTGATAGACAAATTACCGTTAATTACCCCGACGTTAAGGGTAGAGAAGAAATACTAAAGGTTCATTCACGCGGCAAGCCATTAGGCCCCGATGTAAACTTAAAAACCATTGCAAAAACAACCGCCGGTTTTACAGGCGCAGATTTAGAAAATCTTTTAAACGAAGCCGCATTACTTGCTGCTCGTAATAATCAAAAGGCTATTACAGAAGCCAATATTGAAGAAGCAACAATTAAGGTTGTAATGGGTACAGAAAAACGCTCACACGTAATTTCTGATAAGGATAAAATGATTACCGCTTATCATGAAGCGGGTCACGCAATTGTTTCTTATCATATTCCAACAGAAGATCCCGTTCATCAAATTTCAATTATTCCGCGCGGTATGGCCGCAGGCTTTACAATGTATTTACCTAACGAAGATAATCAGCATATAAGCCGCAAAAAGCTTTATGGTCAAATTTGTTCGCTGCTTGGAGGACGTGCCGCAGAAGAGCTAACTCAAGATGATATATGCACAGGCGCTTCTAACGATATGCAAAGAGCTACAGAAATTGCCAGAAAGATGATTACCAAGTTTGGTATGAGTGAAAAGCTGGGTCCCATTACCTATGGTAACGATAATAACGAAGTATTTTTAGGCAGAGATTTTTCATCTACACCTAACTATTCTAACGATATTGCCGCAGCAATTGATGCCGAAATTAACCGTATCGTTACGGGCGAATATGAAAAGGCAAAAGATATATTAAATAAAAATATGTCAAAGCTACATTTAATTGCAAAAGAGCTTTTTGAAAACGAAAAAATCGATGGCGAAAGATTTGTAGCACTAATGCAAGAATAACAATAAAAATAAAAAATCGAGGTCATATGACCTCGATTTTTTTATGCTGTTTTTAGTCTAAATCATAGCCGTCCCAGTAAGCTAAATGTCTCTTCAAATAGGTAATGTCTTTAATTGTAACTTCACCATCTTGATTAGCATCGGCAGCTTCAGGAACAAATGTAATTCCGTCCCAGTAGGCTAAATATCTCTTTATTGCGGTAATATCTTTAATTGTAATAAAACCGTCACCATTAGCATCCCCACGAATATATGGTGGTTCTTCAACATTAACATTAACTGTGGTTGTAGAGGTTGCAACCTCTTTATCAATGTTTTTAAATAATAAGCTTACGCTAAT